>JAFRWQ010000257.1 GCA_017437925.1 Bacillota bacterium | reverse complement strand
GCTCATCATCTCCTCATCGAAATACGAGGCGGGAATGGTGACGTGGCGGAAGGACCCGTTGATGTCGACCATCTTGAAATCGATCATCTCGATGCCTTTTTCCTCAATGAATTCCTTTACTTCTTTGACGTTTTGAACATGAATTATCCTCCTGAAGGTATATGAGTATGGGGTGAGTAAATGATAAAAGGCGCTTCGCCTTACCACTCGTCTTTGTAGGGGTCGAAGTCTTCCCTTTCTTTTGTGCTTGATTTGGGAGAAGGAAGCTTGCGCATCTCTTCGGCAACCAGGGCGTTGAGCTTTACCACCTCGGTCTGGATGCGGTCCCAGCCTCCGGTAAGGCCGTTCTGCAAGGCCGAGATGCTCTTGTCGACCCCCAGCCTCATGAGGCCGAAGGCGGTCTCGAGGCTCTCCCTTCTGGCCTGCCTTTCGCCTATGTCTATGCGGTGCCTCAGATCCTTGCAGTACTCTATGAGCCTGCTGTTCTCCTCGTTGATCTCGCCCATGTCGCTCTCAAGGGTCTCGAGGCGGGACCTTGCGGTCTCAAGGGCCTGATCGGTCTCGAATTTGGCCCTCCTGAGCTTTTCAAGCTCCTGTTGGGCCTGAAGATTGCTCAGGGTCAGCCTGTCGTTTTCCTCCTGCAGCTGCAGCACCTGTTTTTGCAGGGTCTCGATGGCGCTCCTCTTGCCGAAGAGGCCTCTCACCTTCTTGCTGACGTCGCCGGGGATGGAACGTATCTTTTTTATGAGCAGCCAGGCGGCGATGATGACGACTATGACTCCTATTATCGCGAACAGGGTCCCCAGGTCTATCCTCACGCCGGCGGCGCCCGATGCGTTGGGTCTCATTTTTTACTCCTGTTTTCCGTTTTGATCTTCCCCGTCTTCCGGCCCGCCCTCAGAAAAGTCTTCGTCCCTGAGTTCTTTGAGCCTTCTTGAACTGTACAGGAAGATCGTGAACATGACGGCCAGCAGCACTATGCTCGCCGCTCCCAGATCGGCCAAAAATCTCGTTGAAAGGAGCCACTCCCCCGTCCCTCCGCCCATGTAAAAGGTGGAGACCGAGGCCGCTACAACAGCCGCCGCGGTAAAACCGTCCATGGGAGTCATGACATTGGTCCTGAGCACATAAATGATTATGGACACCACGGTGAGGCAGGCAAGAACCGGCCTGAAGCTGAGGCCGAAGGTCCCGCAGGCCCATGAAGCCGCCACCATCTCCCAGAAGAAAACAGCGGTAAAAAGGCCCACATAGGCGACCACGAATACCGAAAGCATGAATCTTTCCCTGGGCTGCAGTTCTTTCACGGCGCACTCCTTTCCAAATAATGATTTTATCATACTTTGTCGATTATTTCATGGTTTATTTACATAAGCGGGCAGGCTCAAAAATGGTGATTTTTGAACCGCGATAGTGTAAAATCGAGGAGAAAAGGACCTGAAACTTAACGCTTTGTTTTAAACATGAACGGAGGATCCCATGAAATTTCCGCAGATAACCCTGAGCGGCAGCCCCTATGAGAAGGGCTATGCCCACGGTAGCCTGTGCAAAGCCCAGGTCATGTGCAGCGTAAAGAACTACAAAGCCAACTTTCTAAAGAACAAGAAGCTGGGCTGGGAGGAGGCCCAGGAGCTGGCCAAGAGCTTCCTTCCCGTCTTCACCGGCAAGTACGCAAAGTATCTTGACGAGATGAGGGGGATAGCCGACGGGGCCGGCCTCAAATTCGAGGAGATCCTGGCCCTTAACCTCCGCACCGAGATACTCTACTCGGGCCTTGTCGAAGGTGAAGTCCTGGGAGAGAGAGGCTGCACCGCCTTCAGCGCCCTGGCCCCCGCGACCAAGGACGGGATCACTCTGGCGGGCCAGACCTGGGACTACACCATAGCCCAAAGGGACGCCGCCATTATAGCGAGAGTCCCCGCCGAAGGCGATATCCCCGCCATGCTCCTCTTCCTTGAGGGCGGAATAGTCGGAGGAAAAGGCGTAAACTCTGCGGGCATCTCCCTTACCCTCAACGCCCTGGTCTCGAACGAGTATAAAATAGGCGTCCCCCTGCACATCAGGATGCGCAGGGTGCTGGAATGCGCAACACTGAACGCGGCCTTCATCGAAGCAGCAGCTGTCCCGGTCGCCATGCCGGCGAACCTCATCATCACCCACAGGGACGGCTTGTCCCTGAGCCTTGAGCTTGATCCCAGCGGCTGCGACGTGATACTGCCCGACCGCGAAGGCATCATAGTCCACACCAACCACTTCTACGGGCCCCGCATGGTGCTGAACCATGAGCACAGGATGAGCGGCTCCACCTACATGAGACAGGAGCGCATGTATCAGCTGATGCACTCCAAAAAGGACCTGACCCAGGCCGATATAGAGGGCTTCTGCAAAGACCACGCCGGCTACCCCACCTCCATCTGCGTGCACCCCGATCCGGCTCTTCCCGAAGAGCAGAGGAAGGTCGCCGGAGCCACCAACTACGCCTTCGTGGCCGACCTGACCAACGGCATAGTGCGCTTCGTGGCGGGCAATCCCTGCGAGGGCGAATTCGAGGTACTGCCGATCACCGAATAAAAAACCGCTTTTAAGAAAAGAGAAGACCCATGGAATACCAAAGCACAAGAGACAAAAACATTACCGCAAGCCCCGTAAGAGCCGTCCTGGAGGGCATAGCCCCGGGCGGAGGCCTTTACGTGGCCGACCCCTCCGAAATACCCTTCGACTGGAAGGAACTGATGGACTTAAGCGCCGTTGAGATGTCGGCCCGCATACTTTCAGCCCTGCTGCCCGGCTTTGACGACATGGAAGGCCTGGTAAAGGAGAGCTACAGGGGCAAGTTCGAGACCGAAGACCTGACCCCCCTGGTTAAGGTCGGGGACAGGTACGTGCTGGAGCTCTTCAGGGGCCCCACCTGCGCCTTTAAGGACGTGGCATTGAGCGTTCTTCCAAGGCTCATAACCGCGGGAAGGGCCGCAGAAGGCGCGAAGGGCGAAGCGGTCATACTTACCGCGACCTCGGGAGACACCGGCAAGGCCGCCCTCGAAGGCTTTCACGACGTTCCCGGCACCCGCATAGTGGTCTTCTTCCCCTATAAAGGCACCAGCAAGGTCCAGGAGCTCCAGATGACCACCCAGAAGGGCGCCAACGTCAAGGTCTGCGCCGTAAGGGGCAATTTCGACGACGCCCAGACCGGGGTAAAGAAGATATTCACCGGGGTCACAGAAGAAGAGCTGGGCGGCAAGACCTTAAGCAGCGCCAACTCCATCAACATAGGAAGGCTGGCCCCCCAGGTAATGTACTACTTCAAGGCCTATTCCGACCTCCTTAAGGAAGGCGCGATCGCTTTGGGCGACGAGGTCTTCTTCGTGGTCCCCACCGGAAACTTCGGAGACATACTGGCGGGCTACTACGCGAAGCTCATGGGCCTTCCCGTGGCGAAGCTCATCTGCGCGTCAAACAAGAACCGGGTCCTCACCGACTTCTTAAGCACCGGCTTTTATGACAGGAGGAGGGAATTCTACAAGACCGAGTCGCCCTCCATGGACATACTGGTCTCAAGCAACCTTGAAAGGCTGCTCTGGCTGGCGACCAGGGACGAAGAAAAGGTCTCCGGCTTCATGAAGAGCCTCTCTTCCGAGGGCTTCTTCAGGGCGGACGAGGAGCTCCTCGGAAAGATAAAGGAAAGCTTCGCCTGCGGCTGCGCAAGCGACGAGGAGGGCGAAACCTCCATAGGAAAGGTATTCAAAGACTACGGCTACCTGATGGATCCCCACAGCGCTGTTGCTTGGAACGTTTCCGAGAGCTTCATGGAGGAAGCCGCAGGACGTCCCGTGGTGATACTCTCCACCGCCTCTCCCTACAAGTTCCCCGCGGCCTGCCTCAAGGCCCTGGGCGAGGAACCTTCGGAGGGTGAGTTCGAGCAGATGGAAAGGCTGCGCGAGCTGACCGGAGTCCCCGTCCCCGAAAACCTCAGCTCCCTTAAGGACGCCAAGGTCCTGCACAGCGACGTCATAGACAAAGATAAAATGAAGGATTACGTGCTGAAAGCACTGGGTGAGAACAAATGAGCAGCGATATCAACATAGTTTGCCTTGATATGGAGGGCGTCATAACCCCCGAGATCTGGATAGCCTTCGCGAAGGCCAGCGGCATACCCCAGCTGACCCGCACCACCAGGGACGAGCCCGATTACGACAAGCTGATGAAGTGGCGCATGGGCATACTGAGGGAGCACGGCCTGACCCTTAAGGACATCCAGGACGTCATAGAGACCATAGACCTGCTGCCCGGCGCCAAGGATTTCATGGACGAGCTCAGAAGGACCACCCAGGTGGTGGTGCTCAGCGACACCTTCTACGAGTTCGCCATGCCCTTCATGAAAAAACTGGACTGGCCGGCCCTCTACTGCAACCGCATCATCACCGACGAACAGGGCATGCTCTCGGGAGTCAGAATGCGCTGCGAAAGGTCCAAGCTCACCACCGTAAAAGCCCTTCAGTCCATGGGCTTTGAGACCATAGCGGTGGGCGACAGTTACAATGACCTTGACATGATAAGGGCGGGAAAAGCGGGCTTCCTCTTCAGGACCACCGAGAAGATCAAGGCCGACAACCCGGACCTTCAGGTCTACGACGAATTCGCCGATCTGCTCAAGGCCATAAAAGCGGCACTGTAGGAGAGACCCATGCCCGAAGCCATCAAGAGAGAATCTCTGGTCGACCAGGTATACAATGTGCTCAGAGAGCAGATCATAGGCCTGCGCTTTCCTCTCGGGTCCCGCCTCAACGTCAACGAGATCAAGAACGAGCTCAACGTCAGCAGCACCCCCATAAGGGAGGCCGTCAACAGGCTGGTCCAGGAGGAGCTCATAGAATACGAAAACAACGTGGGAGCCACCATCATCGCCCTGGACGACCACGACGTCGAGGAGATAAACCAGCTGGCCGGCACCCTGCATAAGAAGGCCATACAGCTGGCCATAGACTACGGCAACAGGGACGCGATAGTTGAAGAGCTTTCGGGCTGGCTCGAGCTCTACAAGAAAGCGAAGACCCCCGAAGAGGAGGTCAAGGCCGTCTTTGAGTTCATCGGCACCTACTACCGCAGCTGCGGCAACCGCCGCCTCCACAGGAGCATGATAAACATACAGGGCCAGCAGGTCCTGCTGCGCAACATCTACGCCGCCTGCCGCGAGGAAAGGGGCGCCGACGCCCACGTCTTCGAGGAGATGCTGAGGGCGACCGAGGAGGGCGACAGCGACTCCGCCTACCTGTGGCTCAAGAAATACACCAATGACTCCCAGAAGATGGTCCAGGAGTACATACACGAGCATTACCCCAACCAGAGGCACTGCCGGGGATAGTTCCCGACTGTAAGCTCTGCCGGCATAATGCAAAATAAAGCAGACCCGCGCGGGCGGGTCTGTTTTCTTTGAGTCTGCTTGCGGGCGCTGTCAAAGCGCCTTTATGAGGTCCTTACTGGGCCTTGTAGGCGGCCAGCTGTTCCTCGAGCTTTGCGATCTCTTCCTGGGCTTCCTTGATCATAGCGGCTTCTTCGCCGAAATACTGCTCAAGAAGCTCGGGATACTTCTCCACGAGACCCTTGCCTATGGTTCCGTAGACTTCCTTGATCTTCAGCTGAGCCTTTTCCTTCTGAACGTTGAGCTTTGCCTGATCTCCAAGATCCTTAGCCTTGTCGAGGCCCTTGAGGCCGGCTTCCTTTACCTTATCGAAAAATGCCATGATTGCTTCCTCCTTACCTTTTCTCGGGATTTGCATATATTATACCACTCCAAAGGCGGCAGTTAAACCGGAAATTCTCTCATATCCGCCTTATTAAGGCAAAAAACATGTTTTCTTCACATTTGCGGGGCTAAAACAGGGGCATGAGCAAAAGTCCCGCGCAAAAAGACGCCGCGTTGGCAGCCAGGGTCTTAAGAAAGAGCAGGCGCGCATCCCCGGCCACGGGCCTGTAGAGGGCGTACTCTATCAATACGGCAGAGATCTCAAGGGCCGCCGTGAGAAGGGGCGTCATTCCAAAGCTCCCCAGGGCCAGGTTCAGGCTCACGTTGGTCGCGATGTTGGCCGCGATGACGACGATGAGGGCGTCTTTTGAACGCAGGCCGAAGAGGTACATGAGCGGGGTCTCTATGAGCACCGTGAGAAGCGCGGCCATGCCCATGGGCTACCTCCTGTTTTTATACAGCACTATCGCTATGAGGGCGGCGCATACGGCGACGATGGGGCCGGCGTTGCGGGCCAGGTTCCTGCCGGGCCAGGCTATGTCGGCGAAGCAGTAGCTGAAGGATGCCAAAACTATGGCAAGGCTTGCGAGTATGTGTTTTGCTTTCATTTTTACTTCTTTCTCTTTTTGATGATAAGGACTATGGCGATGACGCAGACGGCGGCGATCGCTATGGGGATGATATAATTGGGATCCTTCTCCGGCGGCACCAAAGCGTCGGCAAATGACAGGCCGGCGGAGGAGAGGACAAGGACAAGGGCGATGAGCAGGCGTCTTGTTTTCATTGCGTTACTTCTTTCTCTTTTTGATGATAAGGACTATGGCGATGACGCAGACGGCGATCACCGCTATGGGGACGAGATAATTGGTCTTCTTTTCGGGCTCGGGCGGCAGAGCCGGTATGTCGGCAAAGGACAGACCCGCCGAAAGCAAAACCAGCGAAAGGCTGATGAGCAGACTTCTTATCTTCATTCTGGGACCTCCTTTTAAGCAGGATCAGGGATTCTGTGTTTTCGTCCATCCTTCGCGCCCTTCCTCAAGGCCTTTTGAAGGCAGAAGTACGGCAAAGAGGGCGAAGGCGAGGCAGGCGAGTATCAGAACGTTCTTCGCGGGTCCCGTAAGGCTTATGAGACCTCCCAGCAGGGTACCGGGCCAGAGGGCCGAGGCCGCAAGGCCGAAGGCCGTCCCGGGACTGTCGGGCATGACGCGGTACAAAAGCCAGAGGGTGACCGGCATGGTGAGGTTGAGCAGCAGCTGGCCCAAAAGGGACAGGGGCGCGATGTCCTGAAAGAAAACTATGCATACCGCGCACAGGGGTACGGACACAAGGGCCGCCCTTCTTTCTCCCAGCCTGTCCAGCAGAAAGCCCCCCAGGGACTTTCCCGAAAAGACGAAGAAGGTGAGGAGCAGCCTTGCTCCCGGTCCCGAGATCCGGGGAAAGCTCACCGCGCTTCCACCGATCGCCCTCACCGCGACGGCCGCAGTGAGAAGGGACGCGTAAAGTATCCTTTTGTCAGGACCTGTTTCGCCCTGCGCGCCGGAGCCCGTCTTTATTACGCCGCCGAAGGCCGACTCGGGTCTTAATGCGCCGCCGAAGACCGGCCCCGCCGGCTTTGCCCAGCTTCCGGGGCATTTCTTTTCCGAAACGAGGACCAGGGCGGCGGCAAGGGCCAGAAGGGCCGAAAATGCGGGAGCAAGAGTGGGCCAAAGGGTCCCCAGGGTGACCCCGAAGGCTCCGGGAGCCACGAAAAGGCCCAGGTCCCTCGCCTTCCCCTTTGAATGCTCCATGGTGACGGTCCCGCCGCAGACGTGAAAGACGCTGTTGCCGCAGCCCAGGGCCGCCGCCCGAAGCATAGCCCCGGGCAGGAAGGCCGAGCAGCATACCAAAAGCATCGAGACCGCCTGGGCCTTTGCCCTGTCCTCTCGTCTGTCGACCCAAAGGCCCACAAGGCACTGGGTCGCGAAGGCCAGGGTGTTGTAGATCAGCACAGCCTCGTAAAAACTATCTTCTTCGGCCAGGGCAAAGAGGGACGAGACGCAGACTCCGTCCACGAGAAGGTGGGATATGCAGTTGAGGGCGAGTACAGACATCATCAGGTCAGAGGGTCCGCGCCTTAAGGCGCGTTAAGCCGGCAGAGGGATCGGGTTTGGAGACTTTATTTATAGAGCTCCTCTATCATGTCCTCGCGGCCCTGCAGCTTGAGTATCTCCTTAAAGCTCATCTTGGGCCCGGACTCGGGGACTTCCCTGAGCTTCAGGTACTCTATTGCGTAGGTGGCGTGGGCGCAGGCTCCGTATGCCAGGCAGTCTTCGTCTATGTCGAAGCGCTCGTTGTGGTTGGCGGCTCCGGTTCCCTTCTCGGGGTTGGAAGCTCCCAGGCCACCGAAGACTCCGGGCCACATCTTAAGGTACATTGCGTAGGATTCGCTGCCCATGGAGGGCTCCTGCTGGCAGGCGTTATCTTCCCCTATCTCGGCTCCCAAGACCTTTCTCGCGAAGGCCGCGTAGGCGGGATCGTTGATGGTGGCAAGGCCCGACTTTGACCATTTGTCGAAGTGAGCGGTGCAGCCGAAGGATTCGCAGGTGGTCTCTATGATCTTCTTCATCTCGTTGTGGAAGGTCATGCCGGCGGTCTCGGGGTCGTAGGTCCTCATGGTGCCGGAGAAGGTCAGAGTCTGGGGTATGACGTTGGGCACGGCGCCGGAGCTCAAGGAGCCCACTGAGTAGGTGCAGGTCTGGTAGGGATCCACGGCGGTGAGCCTTAAGGCCTGCAGCCTCTGATAGACGGCGACGAAGCAGTCTATGGGATTTATGGACTTGTCGGGGCGGGACCCGTGGCCTCCCCTGCCCTCTATGGTCACCTGAAAGCGCATGGAGCCTGCGTTGACTCTGGTGTCGTTGACCGCTACCTTTCCGGTGGGAAGGTGTCCCACGTGAAGGCCGAAGCAGGAGTCCACGTGTATATCGTTCTTATCCATATAGGCGAAGATGTAGCGGACGTTGCCTCCGCCCTCTTCTCCCCTCTCAAAGCAGAGTATAACGTCGCCTTCAAGCTCGTCCCGCTTTTCGAGCAGGACTCTTGCGGCCCCCAGAAGCCCCGCGGTGTGGCCGTCGTGGCCGCAGGCGTGCATCACGCCGGGATTCTTTGACCATACCGGGCGGCAGTTCTTGAGATTGTCCTTCTCAAGGACCGGAAGGGCGTCCACGTCTGCTCTCAGCAGCACGGTCCTCCCCTTCTTCGGCCCCCTGATGAAGCCTAAAACGCCGCCGTTTTCAACGACTGTGTGCTCTATGCCGAGCCTGGTCAGCTCTTCGTCTATGAATTTGACTGTCTCGTATTCGCAGCCGGTGAGCTCGGGATGCTCGTGAAGGTATCTGCGGGTCTTTACCATGTAGTCCTGGTACTTTTTCGCGGTCTCAAGATTTGTCATGCTTTCATCCTTTCTTCGTGTTTTCGCGCCTGGCGCCGCCCTTATCAAAAAGCGGCCCTATCGGGCCAGCCTTTCGAAGGCTTCCCTGAGCTTTTCAAGGGGCACGGTGCAGGTGAACCTGACGCAGCCCTCCCCTCCTCTTCCGAAGAGGCTTCCCGGGGTAGCCAGTATGTGTTTCTCTTTGAGCAGCCAGGAGCAGTATTCATCGGAGCTCATGCCGCTCTTTTTGATCGAGGGGAAGAGGTAGAAGGTGCCCTGGGGCTTCATTATCTCGACGCCGGGCACCGAGGCCAGCTTTTCGGCCCCGTACATGACCCTTTCCCTGAATACGGGCATGTAAAGCCCGCGGAGCCTTTCGCCTTCTCTTAACGCAGCCAGGGCCGCCCTCTGGGAGACGCTGGGGGCGCAGTAGGTCATCAGGTCGCTCACCCTCAGTATGACAGCGAGGAAAGCAGGGTCGGCGGCGAGCCAGCCCACCCTCCAGCCTGTCATCATGTAGTTCTTGGAGAAGCTTCCTATGCTTACGGCCCGCTCCATGGCTCCGGGCAGGCTGAGTATCGACCTGAAGGGAGCGTCGTAGACCAGGCCGGTGTATATCTCGTCGGCCAGTATCGCTATGTCGTGGGCTTTGGCGAAGTCCAGCAGCAGCCTTAAGGTATCTTCCTTGTAGTGGACCCCCGTGGGGTTCACCGGGTTGTTGAATATGAGGGCTTTGGTCTTAGAGCTCACGGCGCCTTCGAGCAGCTCCCTGCTTATGGCGAAACCGTCCTCGGGCCTTAAGGCGGCTTCGACCTCCTTCGCTCCCGCCAGGGCTATCTGCCCGCTGTATTCGGGGTAGTGGGGCGAGAGGACAATGACCTCGTCCCCCGGTTCAGTTACCGCGATCAGGGACATCATCATGGCGAGGCCCGCAGAGCAGCTGATCTGCACCATGGAGGGCTCGAGCCCGAGGCCCTGCCTTCTGTTGAGGTCGAGGCATATGGCCTTAATGAGCTCCGGGTCCCCGGCAGGGTCTCCGTAGCGGGTATAGCCCGCCTTCGCGTCATTCATGGCGGACTCGATCACCGCCCTGTCGGTGGTGAGATCCGGGTCTCCTATGCTCAGGTCTATTACGTCGTCATATGCGCTCAGAGCCCCGGTATCGAGTATGAGGCCCTGAGCAAGATCTGTGAACTTTTGTGATATGAAGCGCTTCACGCTTTGGTACGAAGCCTCCTGAATGTCGTGGATGGGCAGGCTGTAGACCTCCTCGTAGGAGGGGATGTTGAGGCTCTTGAAATACTTCCAGCACTCGTCGATGACGCTCCGGTCGTAGAGGGCCTCAAGGCCTCCCTGGGCCAGCACCTTGCCGGCTCTCTGCATGGCCTTCATGCCAACGGTGGTGCCGGAGCAGGCGGTGACGGTCCAGTGATGTCCGGGGGCAGCCTTTACCACTCCGCCGCCGTGGATGTGGGCGGTCGGGCAGAAGTAGGAGATGTCGGCGGTGTCGGTGCAGGTGGTGCCTACGCCCCACTCCTCGTAATCCTTCTTGCTGAAGGGCAGAACGTCCTCGGCCTTCTCGGGAGCATCCTCTCCGGTGTAGTCCCTGGTGAGGTTCTTCGCCCAGGCGATCTCTTCCTCGGTGTACTCCAGCTCGGGGATGACTCTTGAGACGTTGTCCAGGTGCTTGCAGAGAGGCTTGTTCTCGTAGAAGTAGGGGATGATAAATATGAGCTTGGCGTCCAGCCTGGTATCGGTCATGTGGGCCGCGCCTTCGGCGTTTCTCACTACTCTCTCGTAGAGGTCCTTTACCACGTCGTTGTGCAGGGCCCTGCAGAAGTACTTGACCGAAGCGTAGTCGGGCACGATGTTGGGGGCCTGGCCGCCGTTGGTGATCTGGTAGTGCATGCGGCACTCGGTCTTGATGTGTTCTCTTAAGAACTCGCTTCCCATGTTCATCAGCTGGACCGCGTCCAGGGCGCTCCTGCCGTTCCAGGGAGCTCCTGCCGCGTGAGCAGACTTTCCGTGGAATTCAAAGGTTCCCGCCATGACGGTGAGGGCGTGCTGGGGCTCGGTGGAGAACTCTCCGCTGCCCGGATGCCACATGATGGCGATGTCAAGGTCCTTAAAGGCTCCGTCCTGAGCCAGGAGGGCCTTGCCGCGTCCGACCTCTTCGCCGGGGCATTCTATCATCTTGAGGGTGCCGGGGGTGCCTTCCTTTTCCATGGCGTAGCGCAGGGCGCAGGCGGCTCCCATGCAGGCTCCGGCGATCAGGTTGTGGCCGCAGCCCTGTCCGGGTCCCTCGACGGGGGCCTTGTGGTCCACGTCCTCGTTGCCCAGGCCGGGAAGGGCGTCAAGCTCTCCGATGATGCCTATGACGGGCTTGCCGCTGCCGTAGGTCGCGATCACTGCGTTTCCGGTCTCGCAGAAGTCAAAGCCCTGTCCCGCCTTGGTCTTTACCGCGTCGGGAAAACCGTGGGTCTTGGCGAATCTGAGGGCGGCCTCGGCCGCGTGATAGGTCTTGAGGCCCAGCTCGGGGTGGGCCCAGATGTCGTGGGTCATGGCGTTGAGCTCGTCGCCGTACTTCTCATACCATTCGCCTATCCATTTGTTGAGTCCGTTGTTCTTCATTTATAGCTCCTTCGGTCTTTACTGCTGGGGCTGGGGGATGGGTACTTCCTTGGGGATGGGGCACTCGTAGACTTCGCCGTCCATGTCTTTCTTAAAGGTCTCCCAGGCCTTGTCTACCAGTTCATGGTCTCTGAAGAACCTGGCCGCCGCGAGAGCCATCCAGACTCCGCCCCTCATCATGCCCTTAAAGCCTATGCCGTTGCCGGCGCAGCAGGTGGTCTGCCAGGTGTGGTTCACACCAAGATAGTTCTGGCTGGCGGTGTTGACCATGATGCCGGGAACGATGTGTTCCACGTCGCCCACGTCGGAAGAGCCCGGACTGATGTGATATTCGTTGGGATCGTATTTGAAGCCGGTGTGTATGGGCTCCTCGGGCTGCTTCTTCTCGAACTCGGGCATGGTCCTGTTGAGGGCGTCGGCTATGGCCAGCTCCTCTTCGGTATATTCTGCGGCGGGTACCATGGGATAGACCTCGGCGAAAACGTCGGCTATGACCTTGTTGGACATGGTGTTGTAGCAGCCGCCCTGGAACTCGATCTCCATCTCGGTGCCGGTCATGATGGCGGCGCCTCTGCCGCAGTCGACCAGCCTGCCGTAAAGCTCGTCTATGTCCCTTCTGCGCAGGGACCTTACGTAATACCATACCGAAGCCCTGTCGGGAACGATATTGGGGGCGACTCCCGCTTCCTTATATACATAGTGGATCCTGGAGTTGGGGGTCATGTGCTCTCTTAAGTAGTTGGCTCCGTTGTTCATGAGCTCGACGGCGTCGAGGGCCGAACGGCCGTTCCAGGCGGAAGAGGCGTGGGCGGTCTTGCCCTTGAAGTGGAAGATGGCGCTGTTCAGGCCTCCACCCATGCCCAGGCCGACGTGGTTCTTGCTTCCGCCGTGCCAGGCGAAGGCCAGATCCAGTTCCCTGAAGGCTCCCTCTCTTGCCATGAAAGCCTTGCCGGTGAGCACTTCCTCGGCGGGGCAGCCGTAGAAGACCACGGTGCCGGGAAGGCCGCTCTTCTCAAGGTCAGCCTTCATGCCTATGGCGGCGGCGAGGGTAGCTACGCCCAGCAGGTTGTGGCCGCAGCCCTGTCCGGGGCCGCCGGGAACTGCCGGGTCCTTAAAGGTGTTCTGGGTCTGGGAAAGTCCGGGGAGAGCGTCGTACTCGGCGAGAAGGCCTATGACGGGATGGCCGCTGCCCCACTCGGCTCTGATGGCAGTGGGCATGCCGTAGGGTCCCTTTTCTACCTTAAAACCGTAGTGCTCGAGAGCCTCGCACATCCAGGCGCAGGCCTTGACCTCGTTGTAGGCGGTCTCGGGATTCTCGTACATCTTGAGAGCGAGGGCGCTCAAGGGCTCCTTCTCGTTCATGACGGCGTCGATAATATGCTGATATTCCATGGTTCCTCCTTTGTGAACTTTAAGATCAAATACTGAAATATCATACCATAAAAGCGGGTGCGGAATAAAGCGGAGAGAACAAATAGAAGCTAATTGTCGGGAATAAGGACAATAAAAACGCCTGCCGGCAAAGCGAAGCCGGCAGGCGGAGCTTACGTAGGCTCTGATATCATCTCTCCTTCACAAAGAGCTCGTAGTATTCGGCAGCTTTTTCAAGCCCCGCGTTCACATCGTCCTCGTTTGAGAATCCTCCGACCGAGAACCTGATATAGCCGGCGTCCATCTTGCTGATCCAGACTCCCCTGTCGATGAACCACTGCCTCATGCCGGCAAGGTCGGGGACTATGACCGAGTTGATGTTGGATCTGTGCCTGGGATCCTCGGGGGTCGCGACGTAATAGCCTATGTCCCTTAAACCCTTGTTGAGCTTTGCGGACAGGGGCGCGACGTAAGCCTGGATGTTTTGGACGCCTATCTCCCTGACTATCTTAAGGCCTTCCCTTAAGGAGTATATAGCGGTGTAACTCAGATTGCTCATCTCGTACTTGCGGGCGTCCTCCTCGTCTTTGCAGACGACGGTCCAGTCGCTCTTATCGATGCTTAAGGCCGCGTTGGCTCCGGCGAAGACCGGCTTTACCAGCCTCATGAGCTCGGGGGTCATATACATGAAGCCTACGCCCGGCAGCGCCAGCAGGTTCTTGTGGCAGCCCGAGCATACGGCGTCGACACCCCAGCCTTCGGCGTCGAAGGGAACCATGCCAAGGCTCTGTATGGCGTCGACCACAAGATAGGCCCCGTATTTGTGGCAGATGCCTGCCAGCTCCTTAAGGTCGTGCTTGTAGCCGTTGGGAGCCTGTACGTGGCTCACCGCGACTATTCTGGTGTTTTCGTCCATCTGCTCTTCGTAGAGCCTCGCCGGGAGCTGATCCCGCTCCGCCTTTACCATCCTGACCTCGACGCCCTTTTCCTTCAGCATGAGCCAGGGGAATACGTTGGAGGAGTGCTCGATCTCGGCGATGACCACGTTGTCGCCTTTTTTGAAGGGAAAGCCCCGGGCTATCATGTTGAGGCCTTCGACGGTATTCTTGGTAAAGGCGATGTGTTTGGGCGACACCCCGCCCAAAAGCTCCGCCAGCAGCTCTCTTGTCTCGCCGGCCGCGTCGTCCCACTGGTGCTTTCCGTTTATCACTCCGGAATAGTACTCGTCGAAAAAGCTTTTTACGGCAGCTTCCACTCTGGTGCAGCCTCCGTTCTGGACCGCCGCCTCCAGGTAGACCCTCTTTTCGCAGTTGGGGAACAGGGCTCGGAATCCTTTCTGCCATTCGTTCATCTCTGCCACTTCCTTTCTTGGACCCGCAGGCTCTCACCTTCGATATAAAATATTAAACAATTTAATTTATTTATATTTAATTCAAATAACCTCGCCCTTATTATACTACATATCGCGAAAAGTCAAGAACTTTATATTCTGTTTATATTTAATTATCGCGGGCAGGCCATGATATTTGCCAAATTTCGCCCGCATGTCGGCGAATCGCCCGCATATCGGGGCAGATCTGAAAACTCCTTTAAGGGCAATAAAAAACCGGGCCTTAAGGCCCGGATGATCAAGTGCTGAAATACCCGCTATACGGTCACCCATTCGTCCTGGAAGCTGGGTATGATGTTGAGCATGAACTTCCACAGGGAGGCTTCGAGCTCGGGGCTGCGCTCCAGGCGGCCCATAAGTATCTTCTCGGAGAAGAGTACACAGAGCTCAAAGACGTAGGCGACGGCGAAATTGCGGTAATAATCGGGCGAACCGCCCAGATTGTCGGCGAGAAGTTTGCAGAGGGGATCGTAGCTGGAACTGCACAAAACCCTCTCCTTTCTTATCTCGTCGGTGAAGAGGGAGGAATAGCGGTACCGTATGAGGAAGAGGGTCTTGCTCTTCTCCTTCTGCAGGAAATCGAAGACGATCTTCCAGGCCTCGAATATGACCTCCTCAAAGGGTTTTCCGTCGTCGGGCCTGTTCATCAGGGCGTCGTAGAATATCTCCGAGACCTCTTCGTCTATTGTAAGAAAGGTCTTGTTGATCAGGTCTTCCTTGTCCTTGAAGTGACGGTAGAGGGCTGCCTCGGAGACCCCGGCCTTGCCGGAGATGCGCCTGACTGTCACGTTCTCGAGCCCGAACTCGGCAGTGACCTCTATGGTCTCTTTAATGTATCTGTTCTTACCGACTCGCATTCCGGGCCTTCCATTCTGCAATATAATGCATTATTTGGCTGAAGAGTAAAATCAGGAAAGAATTGGGAGGTAATTACCAATTTTCTTCAGTTTTTACTTTTACTTGCTAGTTTATGAGTTATACTAACATTTTGTGCCCCCTCTAATCAAGAGGGGGCACAAAAATAATAAACATTTTTAATTGATAGTACGCGATTTTTATTGCCGAATTCGGATAAAAGATCCCGAAACGGTGAATACTATTAGTTTTGCTCCCCGCTAATACTTCTGGAATATCTCCCGCAGCCCGTCAAGGTCCTCAGTCTTTGTCAGGGCCAGCTGCAGCAGTATCCTCGCCTTCTGGGGATTGAAGTCCCCCGCGGGAATGGTTCCGTATTCGTCGTCGGGAGTCGCTCCGTGGCCGGCAAGATAGCCTGAAGGCACTCTGGTCGCCCTCACCAGGGGAGGCTTCTTATCCAGAGCTTTGTAATATGCCCTTACATGGGGCGGGATCGCTCCGCAGCCGAGGCCCGCGACCACTATACCGTCCGCCCCTCTCTCGACGGCGCATCTGAGGCCGTCGTCGGGGCAGCCCTGATACATGTAAAGTATCTCAACGTCGGGCAGCTCTTCGATCCCCGAGATGTCGAAGTCGGTCTCAAAGGTGTGGGGCCTTACGGGAGCGTAATAGTAAAGCACCTTGCCTCCCGCTGCGGAGCCCAGGGCCCCGTACTCGATCCCTCTGAAGGCGTCGGTGAGGAAGGTGGAGAGCTTGGTGGCGTCCCTTGCTGAGAGCAGCCTTCCCGCCATGCAGACTATGACGCCCTTGCCCCTGCTTTCGGGGGCGGCAGCGGTCAGTATGGCGTTGTAAAGGTTTAAGGGCCCGTCTGCGCTGAGTACTGTGGCGGGGAGCATCGAGCCCACCACGACCACGGGCTTTTCGCTCTTTACGGTGAGGTGGAGGAAGAATGCGGTCTCTTCGAGGGTGTCGGTGCCGTGGGTGATGACGACTCCGTCGACGTCTTCTCCGGCCAGCACCTCGTTTACCCTTTTGGCAAGAGCCAGCACGTCGGCGGGCTCCGCGGCGGAGCTGGGTATGGTGTAGATGTTTTCCGCGGTGATATCGACCAGTTCTTCGATGCCCGGGATTCCCGCTATCAGGTCGGCGGCAAGAAGGCCCACGCCCTCCTTTTCGCCGGAGGCGTTGGCCTTGGCTCCGTAGCCGGTGGTCTGGGTGAGGGACGCCGTCTTTGACGCGATGGTGCCCCCTGTGCTTATGATGTGTACGCGCGGTCTCATTTTTCCTCCTTATTTCTTGCCGTATTTGTATTCGCAGGCCAGGTGCCTTCCGCAGTTGACGCAGGGGAAGCTGCACTCTTCAAGGCTTTCGGGATCTCCCGAAACGCCCCTGCCGTAACACTTATCCAGGACTTCCTTAAGCTTTGCGATCTCCTCTTCTTCGCCTTCGGCCTGGAAGACGCAGGCTCCCTCGCCTCCGTCTATGCCGCCCTTGCCTATGAGGACGGCGTCCACATCAGCCAGGGCCTTTATCGCGTCCAGCTCGGTGAAGACGCGGCCGTTGATGGGGATGAGGCCGCAGGCCATGCCGCGGGACGAATCGACTCCCTTCCTCTGAGACGCCGCGACCGCGTCGTTCACGTTGCCCGGAGAAAACTTCTCAAGGCCGGCCGCGATTATGACCTCGCAGCCCTCGGTCGCGATCACCGGGAGTATCCTCCCGAAGGAGCCTCCCCCTATGGTGCCGGCCAGCATGGCGGCATTGCCCAAGCTGTCGTAGAGGTTGGCGCCTATGATGACCACGTCGCCGGGGCCCAGCTCGGCCGCGGCCTGCTCCGAAGTCTTGTCCACGTTTTCAATTACCCCGCCCCTGACGCGCAGGGCATGGGGAGCCTTGCTTATGGTCTGAGATGAGGTGGTGCCTCTTTGGGAGACTCTCCCGCTTATCCTCATGGGCTGCCCCAGCAGTACCTCCGAAACGCAGGACACAGTGGTCCCGGCTTTAAGATACACCGTATGCTCCTTTAGGGCCTCTCTTACCTGAGGCAGGGCTTCGATCCCGTAGGCGATCAGCCACTTTCCTTCGCTGACGGTCAGAGTAAACTGTATGACGCTTTTCATTCTTCCGTCCTTTCGAATTCTTCTATGAGACTGTCTTTGAGTTCTTCGTTGTATTCTGTCTTTTCGGACCAGATCCCCGCCAGCTCGCAGAGGGTCTCAAAGCTCTTGTCTTCGCTCCGCTCCCAGAGGCCGGTCACGGTCTTAAAAGCGCGGTTTATGAAGCCTATTCGGCCCCTGAGCCTTCCGTCGTAGAGGGCGTCGGCCAGGTGGCGGAATATGAGGTACTCAGCCAGGCGGGCCTGCATGGGGTCGGGGATATCTGCGGCGCCGGCCAGCATGTTTTCCCTAAGCTCGTAAAGCCGGGCTTCGTCCTCGGGGAGTCTTTCTATCAGAGCGTCTATGCTCTCACCGACGTCTTCGGCCTTACGGTCTCTGAGGATACCGGCGGCAGGTCCACCGGTCTCAGGTCCCTCATCTTCTTCAGGCAGACCGAGAGAAGGCTCCGCTTTAACCGGCGCCGGGTCCGAAAGGACTCCGTTTTCATCGCAGTCTCCCAGAACCGTGAGCCTTATGGGCTCTTTCCCGGACAGTATGATGCGGGCAGCCTCTTCGCACGCAAGGCCCAGGCCCACTTCGGCAAAGCCTGTCCAGAAGTTCCTGAAGCGGGGATGATCCCGGCAGATGTCGCAGAGGACGTCTTCGCTGTAGCATATTATGAGACTGCAGAGCCCGTCGTCCCTGAGATGGGGGCAGACGTCTCCTTCTTTAAGTATAAAGTGGGGCGTCCCCTCCTCGCTGATCGCGCCTATGCCCAGCTTCTTAAAGCGCTCAAGGCTTTCTTCATCTATGTCGATCTCCCAGCCCTTGCAGCAGCTGCGGCGGCATCTTTGCGCTATGCACTTGAAACCCGCCATGTACTGCGGCGCCAGCAGCTTCACTCCGGACCATCCTTTCCTACACTGTCAGAATACCACAACGCGAACCGTTTTTCTTAAATTTCTTGGGCGTTTCTCCCGCGGCGAGTTTAAACAAGCTGTTTGAGAAAACCCGACAGAACCGAAATGAATACAGTGACTGACATTGCCGAAAACAATCAGAATATAATGTAAAATTCAAATCTATTATTTCATTATTTTCCTCATTGCGATATACTGTAGCCGCATCAGATTCCCGGGAGGATTATCGCCATGTATATGTACCGAAAGGTCTCAGAATACCTTGAGCAATGGAAAGCCGGCAAATACCGCAAGCCGCTTATCATCCAGGGCGCGCGTCAGGTCGGTAAGACCTATTCGATCCTGGAATTCGGAAGAACACACTACGATAATGTGGCCTACTTCAATTTTCAGACAAGTGGAACGCTTGCTGCTACATTCGCAGAGAACATCAGCCCCTCTTTTCTGCTTCCGATCCTGTCTCATATCAGCGGACAGACCATTACCAGAGGAAACACTTTGATAGTCTTCGATGAGATCCAGCTTTGCGAAAGAGCCGTCACCTCCTTGAAGTATTTCTGCGAGGAAGCTCCGGAATACCATGTCATCGCCGCGGGCAGCCTCCTCGGCGTTGCCGTAAACTGCGAAAAATACGCTTTCCCCGTGGGGAAAGCGGACCGTTATACAATGTATCCGATGGACATGGAGGAGTTCCTGCTTGCATGCGGTGAAGGGGATCTGGTCAGACGTATACGCGCATGTTTCATCGAGGATTCACCTATGCCCGCAGCGCTCCACAAGGCAGCTCTGGACCGTTACCGGCAGTATCTGGCTGTCGGCGGCATGCCGGAAGCCGTTGCCCGTTTTATTGATACGCAGGACTATACACAGGTCCGCCATGTCCTTGATACGATCCAGATGGATTATCTGGACGATATGAGCAAATACCAGAACAGCGCCAATGAGATCAAAAAGACCCGGCTGACTTACGGTACCGTCGCGACCCAGCTTTCCAAAAAGAATACTCGTTTCCAATATAAGATCATTAAGAACGGAGCCAGAGCCGCCGAATATGAAAACGCCATTGAATGGCTGATCTCTGCCGGTCTGCTTACCAGGATCTATCGGACCGAACAGATAGAGAAGCCTCTGGAGAACTACAAGGATATCGACGATTTCAAGATATATCTCTCAGACATGGGCCTTCTGGCAGCCCAAAAGGACATTCGCGCGGAAGACATTTTCTTTATGGAAAAAGAGCTTAGCGATTTCAAGGGAGGCATGACTGAAAACTACGTCGGCATCCAGCTGATCAAAGACGGTTTCAGACCTTATTTCTGGAGGAACGATAAAGGTACTAAGGAAGTGGACTTTATCATTTCCTTAAACGGCAGGCTGATCCCCGTAGAGGTCAAAAGCGGCGATAATGTGACTTCGGCAAGCCTTAATGAGTATGTCAGGCTCTTTAAGCCCGCTTATTCTATCCGGCTTTCGGAACGGAACTTCGGCTTTGAAAACAACATAAAGTCCGTTCCGCTCTATGCGGCGTTTTGTATTAAAAACGATTAAGGGCATTCATTTCCCTTTATATACTCACTATTGGAGCCGCGGCGATTTTAAACAAGCAAAATAGATCAGGCAGCATAAAAATAGCATCCGCATATATCACCCGGGTCCCGCATTGTGATATTATTATCTATAGCATAAGCAAGATCAATGCTCAGGAGAAACGCTTTGGAGACCATTGAAGACATAGTGCTGCGCGACGGAACGCGGGGCATGGATATCTTAAGGGAATACCTTCCCGAAAACTACATAAGCGAGGCCGCCCGGGCCATGCTGGCCGAGGAAAAGGGGAACGCGCTGATCGCGACCGGCTTTTACGTCAGCGGAGCCGCCGAGACCGACGGTCCGCCGGGAGCCTGGGCCCTGGCAGGGGCCCTCTCCGCCCTGGGATACAGCCCCTGCATAGTGACCGACTCCCTCTGCGCCGGCATATTCGAGGACTTCGGCATACCCGTCATATACGCGGGCCTGGACCTTAACGAGGAGGACTCCGCGAACCTTCTTTCGAGCCTTTCCCCCTCGTTCCTGGTGTCGGTGGAGCGCTGCGGCTGCAACACCGAGGGCTATTACGGAAACAGCCTGGGAAAGAACATCGACCGCTGGACCGCCCCCTTGAGCCTTCTCTTTGAGGAAGCAGAAAGGCGGGGCTACCTTACCGTCTGCATAGGCGACGGGGGCAACGAGATAGGCATGGGGAAGCTCAAAGATGTGATCCTTGAAAGGCTGCATCTGATGCCCTGCCGCACATCCTGCGACCATCTGATCGCGGCGACCACCTCCAACTGGGGGGCCTACGGGCTCTGCGCCGCCCTGGAAAAGCTCTCGGGAACGCCCTGTTTCGTAAGCTCCGAAGAGACCGGAAGGTTCCTCGCCTATATAGTCGCAAAGGGCCTCATCAACGCCGGCACCCACACCCCCGAGTTCGCCGTGGACGGTTTCCCGGGCAGCGTGGGCATGAAACTGATAGACGACCTGCACGAAGCGATAAAAGAGTAACAGGCGGCGGAAAGCCGCAGGGAGGAAGCGATGAACACCGATAACCTGACGCCCCTCGAAGCGAGAAAGCTCATAAGGGAGGGAAAGCTCACCGGCCCCACCTCGGGCCTCTGCCCCGGCTACGCCCAGGCCAACCTGGTCATACTTCCCAAAGACCTGGCCTACGATTTCCTCCTTTTCACCCAGAGGAATCCCAGGCCCTGCCCCGTCCTCGAGGTGAGCGACGCAGGCTCAAGGGCCTTGTACTTCATAGCAAAGGACTGCGATCTGGCGAAAGACTTCCCCAAATACCGCGTCTACATCAGGGGGGAGCTTGCCGACGAGTGCTGCGACGTCGAAAAATACTGGAGAGACGACCTGGTCAGCTTTCTCATAGGCTGCAGCTTCTCCTTCGAGGCCGCCCTCATCGAAGCGGGAGTCCCCGTAAGGCAGATAGAGGAAGGCCGCAACGTTCCCATGTACAAGACGGGCATAGCCTGCGCCCCGGCAGGAGTCTTTCACGGCAACATGGTGGTCAGCATGAGGCCCATGACCGGAGAAGAGGCGGTAAAGGCCTCGGTCATAACCTCCCAGATGCCCAGGGTCCACGGAGCCCCCATACACATAGGAGACCCCTCCGCCATAGGCATAAAGGACCTCTATCATCCCGAATTCGGCGAAATGGTCACGATAAAACCCGGCGAAGTTCCGGTGTTCTGGCCCTGCGGAGTCACTCCCCAGAACGTGGTCATGGACTCCAAGCCCGACTTCGTCATAACCCACGCCCCCGGCCACATGCTCATAACCGACGTAAAAAACGTGGACCTCAAGTACTAGGCCGGACCCGCCCTTCTCTCAAAGCATACAGGAGTATAAAATGCACGAACTCACAAGCCTCATCAAAAGCGACATGCTGCCCGCCCTGGGAGTGACAGAGCCCGGAGCCGTGGCTTTCTGCGTCTCCACCGCCAAAGACCTGGCCAAGGGAGAGCTCAAAAGCCTTCGCGTCACCCTGAACAGCGGAATGTACAAGAACGGCTTCACCTGCGGAATACCCCACTGCGACCGCTTCGGAAGCGTTTACGCCGCGGCCCTGGGATACATAGCCGGCGAGGCCGAAAAGGGCCTGCTCTGCCTTGAAAATGTCACCGAGGAAGACCTTAAAGCCGCAAAAGACCTGGTAAACAGCGGGAAGATCAGCGTGGAGCTGGGCGAGATCACCAGCCGCATATATATCGAAGCCGAGCTGGTCAGCGAAGAGAACCGCGTCACCGTCGTCGCCGAGAAAGCCCACACCAGGCTCACGAAGATAACTGTGGACGGCAGGACCCTGCTCGACAAGACCGCTGAGGACGAAGAGGAAAAAGAGGACGCACCTCCCCTCATCCACCGCTATACCCTTGAGAAGCTCTTCGATTACGCGAAGACCGTCCCCCTCGAAGAGATAGAGTTCGTTAAGAAAGCATACGAGATGAACATGGCCCTGTTTTATGAGGGCTTAAACAGCGGCCGCATGAGCTTCGTCAATGCAATGATCGGGATGAACGGCGGCGAGATCTTCTCAAAGGACGAGGAAAAGACCGCCGAGCTCCTCTGCGGAGGCGCCATAGAAGCAAGGGTCATGGGCCTGGACCTTCCCGCCATGAGCATCACCGGCTCCGGCGCCCACGGAATCATAGCGACCCTTCCCCTCCTCGCTTCCCAGAAGATCTGCGGATACACCGAAGAGAGCCTTTACAGGGCCACCGCCCTCTCCTACCTGGTCTGCATGTACATCAAGGAGTACTCGGGCAAGCTCTCGGCCTTCTGCGGCTGCGGAATAGCGGCGGGGACAGGCATGGCCTGCGGCCTCTGCCTAATGAAGGGAGGGGACGTCTCGTCCGCCGCCCGCACGATAAACAACATGGCGTCCTCCATCACCGGCATGATATGCGACGGAGGAAACCAGGGCTGCGCCATGAAGGGCATAGCGGCGACGGCGGCGGCCTTCAGGTCGGCCGGGCTGGCTCTTAAGGGGGTCTTTGTGGACTCCATCCACGGCATCAACGGCCTCACTCCCGAGGACACCATGAGAAACATGGGCCTCATCGCCTCACCCGGCATGGTCGCTACCGAAAAGACTATTGTCGATATCCAAAGGAGCAAGAGGATATAGCCCCGAAAGACGGCAAAAAAAACGCCCCGCTCAGGGGCGTCTTTGTGTTTTATATATTCTATGCGGGCCTCAGCCGGCCCGGCTTCGCATCAGATATACCCCAAATGCTCCAGAAGTATCTTAAAGCCTATGACGATGAGCACCGCTCCCCCCGCGATCTGGGCCCTGCTCTCGTAGCGGGAACCGAAGCGGTTGCCGACTGCGACTCCCCCGAGGGAGATCGCGAAGGTGGTGCAGCCTATGAGAAGGGCTGCGGGGACTATGCTCACGTCCTCTATGGCGAGGGCTATGCCCACGGCCAGGGCGTCTATGCTGGTCGCGACCGCCAGGACCAGCAGCTCTCTGTGATCGACGGTCAGGCTGCCGGCCTTTTCGGAGGAGGCTTCTTCTTCGGAGCGGAAGGCCTCCCATATCATCTTGCCGCCTATGTAGGCCAGCAGTATGAAGGCTATCCAGTGGTCGTATTTTTCTATGGCATGCTTAAAATACGAGCCTCCGGCCCAGCCCAGCACGGGCATAAGGGCCTGGAAGGCGCCGAAATACAGGGCTATGACAAATGCGTAGTGCCTGTCGATCTTTTTCATTGAAAGGCCCTTGCAGACCGCGACGGCGAAGGCGTCCATCGAAAGGGCGGCGCCCAGCGCCAGTATCTCGATAATTCCCATGCTCTCTCACCCGCAAAACGTAATTCAACTGTTTGAAAATACTATCGCGAAGGCCGTTTGTCAAGCCGCAAAGCCCCTTTTTAAGCCCGAAAAAGGCCCCGGCGCGGAGCGCACGCGCGATATGCATTATGATACATGCATTATTCAAATTATCGAATAAGTAATTAATGTTTTCCTATAATATTGTGTTGATTTTTAGCCCCAAACCACTTAAAATTTAGATTGCAAAAAAATGCAAAAAACTGCATAAGTCGGATGACTGGCCCGAGAGAGACCGCAGGACGCGGCGCCGAAGGGGGAAAGCTTTCAGGCAAAAGGATCGGGTCACGACGACACTCCGAAGAGCACGGCCGGCGATCATTCAAAGGCCCGTGCACCAAAGGTGCAACTTTCCTCTTTAAAGGGGAGGGGAATCTCTCAGGTTTAGGACGGAGACGCGGATAACCCTCTGAAGGGGTTATACTGCGTCTTTTTATTATTCTTGCCGGCCGGCTGCAGATGCTGCCGGAAACAGTTTTGTAAACCGAAAGGAGTAAAAATGAGCGAACTCAAAAGAACACTGCTCTATCAGGCCCACGTAGACGCCGGCGCGACCATGGTCGATTTCGGCGGCTGGGATATGCCGGTACAGTATCCGACCGGCATCATCGCCGAGCACCTTTTCACCCGCCAGTACTGCAGCCTGTTCGACGTATCCCACATGGGACGTCTCTTCATCAGCGGACCGCAGAGGCTCGAGTTCCTGCAGCACGTGCTGACCAGCGACGCTTCCGCCCTTGAGGTCGGCAAGGCTCAGTACAGCATGATCCCCGCCGAAGACGGCAGCGCCGTCGACGACGCCTATCTCTACAGGATCGAAGAAGAGAAGTTCATGCTCGTCATCAACGCCGGAAACATCGACAAGGACAAAGCCCACCTCCTGCCCATCGCCGAGGGCTTCGACGTAAAAGTCGAGGACATGAGCGGCTGTACCGGCTCCATCGCCGTACAAGGTCCCACCAGCAAGGCCATGCTCGCCGGCATGGAGGGCGGAGAAGCCATCAACGGCATGAAGAGGAACGATATCCTGCACTTCTGCCTTGAAGGCCACGAGATGATGATCTCCAGGACCGGCTACACCGGAGAGCCTCTGAGCTTTGAGACCTTTGCCAAAAATGACGATATTGTCTGGCTGTGGAACAGGCTCCTCGAGCTGGACGCCAAGCCCGCCGGCCTCGGCGCCAGAGACACCCTGAGGATGGAAGCCTCCATGCCCCTCTACGGACATGAGATGGGCGTCGACGCCGAAGGAAAGCTCATGCCCATCTTCGCCGTCTTCCTCGCCAAATTCGCCGTGTCCTTCAACGAGGCCAAGGGCGATTTCATCGGCAAAGCTGCGCTCGCCAAGCAGCAGGAAGCCTTCGCGAAGATCCTCGAGGGCGATTATTCCCTCATCGAAGATCTTCCCAGAAGGATCCAGCCCGTCGCTCTCCTCGACAGGGGCGTAATGAGGGCCGGAATGGCCGTATATAAGGACGGCAGGCAGGTCGGCTGGGTCACCAGCGGCACCATGATCCCCTATCACGTGCTCGAAGGCGAGGGCGCCGACATCAAGTTCACCGGCGAGACCGGCAAGCGCGCCATCGGCGCCGCCTACATGGACAGCGACATCGTCGCCGGCGACAAGATCGAGATCGACGTCAGAGGCAGGAAGCTGGCCGCCGTGGTCACCAAGACCCACCTCAAGAACAACAAGCCGCCCTACGCGATCCCCGTGATCTGCAAGTAAGAGCGGGCAAATAAACAGTTGGATGACGGGAAGGGGCGCGGGCCCGAAGCCTAGAGTCCTTCCCCGTGACATATCAAAAACATGACCATAAACAAACCACGATCTTAACGGAGGTGCAAAAATGAATTTTCCCGCAGAACTCAAGTATACCAAGGATCATGAATGGGTGCTCTTCGACGGCGACGTCGCCGTGGTCGGCATCAGCGATTTCGCTCAGAACGCTCTGGGCGACCTCGTATTCGTAAACCTGCCCGAAGTCGGTGACGAAGTGAAAGCCGGCGAAGCCTTCGGCGATGTCGAGTCCGTAAAAGCCGTCAGCGACATCAACTCCCCCGTCAACGGCACCGTCTGCGCCGTCAACGAGGTCGCTGCCGACTCCGCCCAGTCCCTCAATACAGACCCCTACGGCACCTGGCTCATCAAGGTGGAAAACTTCACCGAAGCTGACGATCTGATGGACGCCGAAGCCTACAAGGCTTTCTGCGAGTCGGAGGCGTAAATGGGCAGCTACGTACCTTCCACCTTAGAGCAGCGCCGGGAGATGCTTGAAGCCATCGGCCTGGAGGATCTCTCCCAGCTGTATAAGGACGTGCCCAAGGACATGCTCATCAAGGACGGCCTAGACCTTCCCGAGGGCATGAGCGAGCTTCAGCTCCTCAGGACCATGGGCGCCATGGCAGCAAAGAACAAAGTCTTCGGGACCGTCTTAAGGGGCGCAGGATCCTACGATCACTTCATCCCCTCCATCGTAAAGACCGTTCCCGCCAAGGAGGAGTTCCTCACCGCTTATACCCCCTATCAGGCGGAGATGAGCCAGGGAGTCCTTCAGTCCATCTTCGAGTATCAGACCATGATCTGCATGCTCACCGGTATGGACGTCTCCAACGCTTCCGTCTATGACGGAGCCACCGCTGCGGCCGAATCCGTGGCGATGTGCAGAGGCCGCAAGAAGAACGTCTTCCTGATCTCCGGCGCTTCCTATCCCGACGTGATCAACACCGTCAGGACCTACTGCCTCGGCAACGGAGCGGAGCTTAAGGTCGTTCCCGTCAAGGACGGAAAGACCGACTGCGAAGCCCTCAAGTCGATGCTCAGCGACGAAGTCTGCGGATTCTATCTGCAGCAGCCCAACTTCTTCGGCCAGCTCGAAGAGGCCGAAGAGCTCGGAGCCATGGTCCACGAGGCCGGCGCCCTCTACGTCATGGGCGTCAACCCCATCAGCCTCGGCATCATGAAGAGCCCCGCCGAGTGCGGAGCCGACATCGCCGTCGGCGAAGGCCAGCCCCTGGGACTGCCCATGGCTTACGGCGGGCCGTACCTCGGCTTCATGGCCACCACTTAGAAGAACATGAGAAAGCTCCCCGGCCGTATCGTCGGACAGACCGTCGACAGCAAGGGCGAGAGATGCTACGTCCTCTCCCTGCAGGCCCGCGAGCAGCATATCAGAAGAGAAAAGGCCAGCAGCAACATCTGCTCCAACGAAGCTCTCTGCGCTCTCACCGCTTCCGTCTACATGGCGGCCGTGGGACCTGACGGGCTTGCTGAAGTTGCCTCCCAGTGCGTCTCCAAGGCTCACTATCTGTGCAAGGAGCTCTGCGCCATCGAAGGCGTCGACCTTGTCTTCAAGGGAGACTTTTTCCACGAATTTGTTACCACTCTGCCCAGGCAGGACGAGGTCCTCAAGGCTCTCGAAGACGCCGGCATCCTCGGCGGCCTCCCCGTCGCAGAGGGCGTGCTCTGGTGCGTCACCGAGAAGGCCTCCAGGGCTGAACTCGACGAGGCTGTCGCCATCGTAAAGGAGGTGCTGGCATAATGAAGCTTTTATTCGAAAAAGGCGCCATCGGACGCAAGAGCCAGCTGCTGGAAAAGTGCGACGTTGAATGCTTCGAGCTTCCCGCCAGGTTCAGGAGAGCCGAAAAGGCTGCTCTTCCCCAGCTCTCCGAGATCGATGTGGACCGCCACTACAGCGAGCTCAACACCAGGGTACACGGCGTCAACACCGGATTCTACCCCCTGGGCTCCTGCACCATGAAGTACAACCCCAGGG
>JAFRWQ010000256.1 GCA_017437925.1 Bacillota bacterium | reverse complement strand
GACGATAACTTCTGGGAGATAGGCGCAGGTCCCTGCGGTCCCGACTCCGAGATCTTCTTCGACAGGGGAGAGGAATACGGCTGCGGCAGACCCGACTGCAGGCCCGGCTGCGACTGCGACCGTTACATGGAGTTCTGGAACCATGTGTTCACCCAGTTCGACCAACAGGAAGACGGAAGTTATCTGGAGCTTGAGCATAAGAACATCGACACCGGCATGGGCCTTGAGCGCATAGCCTGTATAATGCAGGGCGTCGACTCCATATACAACGTGGACACAATGCAGGCCATACTGCAGGAGGTCTGCCGCCTTTCCGGCAAAACTTATGAAGGCGGGACCCGCAGGAACGACGTATCCATACGCATCATAACCGATCACATACGATCCGTCACCTTCATGATATGCGACGGAGTGCTTCCCTCCAACGAGGGCAGGGGCTACGTTTTAAGAAGACTTTTAAGAAGAGCTGCCCGCCACGGAAGGCTCCTGGGCATAAAAGGCACCTTCCTTAAGGATCTATGCGAAAAGGTCTTTGAGACCTCGGGCGGAGCATATCCCGAACTGATCGCGAGACGTGACTATATCAAAAAGATCATAGGTATAGAAGAGGATAAGTTCGCAGCCACCATTGACAGCGGATCTGAGATGCTGGATTCCCACATCGCTCAGATCAAAGCAGCGGGTGAAAGCATCATCCCCGGAGACCTCGCCTTCAAGCTTTACGATACCTACGGCTTCCCGGTGGAGCTCACCCAGGAGATAGCAGAAGACAACGGCTGCGAAGTTGATCTTACGGGCTACGCCGAAGCTATGAAGGCCCAGAAAGCCCAGGCAAGGGCCGCGAGAAAGGCCGAGGACAACGAGGGCTGGAAGGACGAATCCTCCATGTTCACAGGCTTTGCTCCCACCGAATTCAAGGGCTACGACAGCCTCGAGCTCAAAGCCTCCGTGCTGGGCATCGTCAGCGGCCTCTCTTCTCTTAAGTCAGCTTCCGAAGGCGACGAGGTGAGGATAGTCCTGGATAAGACTCCCTTCTACGCGGAGGGCGGCGGACAGAAGGGCGACTGCGGAAGGATCACAAGCGACAGCGCAAAGATCCTGGTCACCGATACCGTCAAGGTCGGGACTGTCTACGTGCACAAGGCCAAGGTCGAAGAGGGCGAGATCAGCGTGGGTGACTGCGTAAAAGCGTCCGTAGACGCCGCGACCAGGCATGCCTGCGAGAGGAACCATACCGCCACCCATCTCCTCCAGAAAGCTCTGCAGACCGTGCTTGGAGATCACGTCGAACAGGCGGGCTCGCTCGTCACAAAAGACGGACTCCGCTTTGACTTCACCCACTTCGAAGCATTGAGCGATGCCGAAATAGCTTCAGTTGAAAAGATAGTTAACGATAATATTATACAGTTTACCGACGTGAACTGGAAGGTTATGCCCATAGAAGAGGCCAAAAAGCTGGGCGCCATGATGCTCTTCGGCGAAAAGTACGGCAGCGAGGTCCGCGTGGTCACCGTTCCCGGCTTTTCCATGGAGTTCTGCGGAGGCACCCACGTATCCAACATAGGCCAGATCGGCTCCTTCAAGATCATTTCCGAGACCGGAGTAGCCGCGGGAGTCAGAAGGATAGAGGCCATCACGGGCCTTGGCATAGCAGAAAGGCTCAAAAACGAGGAGAACACCCTTCGCAAAGCCGCCGCCGTCCTCAAGACCAATCCCCAGAACCTTGTCGCAAGAAGCGAAGCTTTAAGCGAAGAGCTTAAGGCTGTAAAGAAAGAGCTTGAAGAGCTCAAAGCAGCGAGCAGGGATTCGGGCCTTAAGGACATGATAGCTTCCGCCAAATACATCAACGGCGTCAAGCTCATCACAAAGCAGTTCGATGGCGTAAGCATAGACGAGCTGAGAGCGACCTCGGACAGCGTTAAGAAAGCCGCAAAGTCGGTCGTCATGGTCTTCGCAAGCCTCAACGGCCCCAAGCTCACCCTCATGGTCTCCATCAGCGACGACATACTTGACAAGGGCCTTCACGCCGGCAACATGATCAAGAAGCTGGCCGCCGTCTGCGGAGGCGGAGGAGGCGGCAAAGCCGACATGGCCCAGGCCGGAGCCCGCGACGCTTCCAAGCTTCCCGAGGCCTTCGCCCTGGCCGAGGAGATCATAAAAAACACTTGTGCATAAGTCCTCGCAAGGGTATAATTGATTATCGAGATCAAAGGGGGGAAACACAATGGAAAGAAAGACTATACTGTTCAAAAGTCCCGAAAAGCCGGAGCAGCAGACCACCGAAGAGATACTGACCACCGTATACGACGCCCTCGAAGAGAAGGGTTACAACGCCATCGACCAGATGGTGGGCTACATTCTGTCCGGAGATCCTTCGTATATCACCGGCCATAACAACGCCCGCAACCTGATCAGGCACATCGAAAGAGACGACCTGGTCGAAGAGCTGCTCAGGGCTTTCCTGCACAAGTAGATGAGATATCTG
>JAFRWQ010000255.1 GCA_017437925.1 Bacillota bacterium | reverse complement strand
GTCATCGCCCTTCCCAAGGCCGTTGTAATAATAGTAAAGCTCGTTGTACTCGTCCCTGGACATGCCGTAGGATTCCCTCGAGGTATGCATCATGATGTCGATGCCGTACTCCCTGCATATCCTGCCTGCCTTGGCGCTGAGGGCTTCAGCCTCTTCGGCGGTGAAATATCCCGCCTTATCGTCTATATAGCCCGAGGGGCCCTTTCCGTTTCCCCTGTGGAATCTGCTGAAAGCTTCATCGGCGTCGGGGAGCCAGTCGGGAGCGAAGGGAACGCCCTTGATGTACAGGCTCTCAACGGTGTCCATCCACCTCAAGACGCCCTCGCCGTAGCGGGCGCTGACCGCGTAATCGTAAAGCAGGCCGTCCATGGCATTGGAGCTGCTCTGGGTGAAGAGAGCCATGGTCTCGCTGCCGGTCGCTACGGTCATGAAGCCCCTGTCACCCGGATCCATGCAGAAGAGAAGGCAGAGGCCTTCCCTCTCGGGACCGAAGCCGTAGCCGTTGAAATCATAGAAATCGGCGCAGTAGACATCCTGCTCAAGGCCGTAGCTGGAGACGTCGGTAAAGACCACTACGTCCTTGCCGGTGCGGTCGATTATCTCCCGGGCCCTTTTCTCGATGGCCACTTCCTCTTCGGCGGTAAAGATGTCCGCCGTATCGACCACCCTGGGAGCGCTCTCGTCGTGGTAGAATTGGAAGTTCGAAACGTTTTCCGGATACCAGTCGGGCATGGAGCCGCTGAGGGGCTGGGGATGCTCAGATACGGTCTGACCCTGATCCGGGATCTGCCCTCCCTGAAGCATACCGGCAACCTCTGGAGGCAGGGTATTCATCTCCTCGAAAATATCGTCAAGGCAGTTGGACGTGAAGCGGAGCGACGCGTAAAGGACGCCCCAGTCCCCGTACTCCTCCTGATAGCCGGGAGATCTCTCGCTTATGAATTCTATCCTGTCCTCGTCCAGGAGCTCGGACACCCAGCCGTAGGTCTGGTAATGGTATTCCTCGTACTCGGGGCACCAGAGGGCTATTACGGCGGACCTGTCTTCTCCCCAGCCGTAGCCGCCGTCGTCGTAAATATCGTCAGCCAGAGAACCGAGCCTTCCTCTGCAGGCCTGGTACTCGTCGGGAGTTACGATCACGAAGACGAAATCCGTCTCGTACTCCTCGCTGAAGAGCTTCGATTCGTTCATCAGATCCTGGGCATGGGCAGCGTCGAGCGCTCCTCCGTTGTCTATCAATCTGGGGGAAGCTTCTTCATAAAGACCTTCTGCCAGGACGGAAAGAGGGGCGATGAGGCTCAGTATCATGAGAGCCGCGATGATGACTGATGCTTTTCTCTTCATAGTCTTAAGCCCCCATAAAGTATCTGGCGACGGAGTAGAGCATGAATGCTCCCAGCACCGCTCCCGCCCTCAGAAGGAAATATTTAAAGTTGTAGGCTTTGTCGTTGGGAAGCTCTCCGACGACCTTGCCGCTCTGGCCGTTGACCGCGAAGCTGTAGCTCTTCCTGCCTTCGATGATGTCGAAGATGTAGACCGGAAGGAGCAGGTATCTGGCCTTGACCTGAGCCATGATGTTCCCTCCCCTTTCGGTGACGCTCTCGTAACCGTTGCACCGGTTCCTCGCGGAAGCGTAGGCCGTGTTGAGCATCCTTTTCTTGGCCCTCGCCTCCACGTCGGAAGCGGGAGCGTCGAAGCGGTCGGCGGCAAAACCCGCAAGATAGGCCGGGTCGAAATCCTTTACAGCCGAAAGATCGAAGGGCTCAAGGGAATCCATCAGGGCGTCGTCCAGCCTTTCGCTGGCGTCCACCGGGAGCTGGTCGAAATCCACCGAGACCTCCCTGTTCAGGGAATAGTGCTTGGTGTCTGTGACCCTGTAATTGCCCTCCCTGTAGGTAACGCTCCTGGAGGCCGCGAAGTTGACGTTTCCTTCAAGGCGGCCTTCAAAGACCCAGAAAGGAACGTAAAGGCCGGTGACATTGCCCATGCCGGCCCTGCTGAAAAAGCCCTTGGGCAGAAGCTTCTTGTTTTTATAGAAGCGGCTCACAGCCTGGGGCAGCTCGGAGGAGCTTATGGTAAAGGGAACTATGCCGTCGGGCCTGAGGCCTCCGGCCACCTTGTCGGTCAGCACTATGTTGTTGCGGCAGTAGGGACAGGTGAGGGATACCTGCTCCCAGGCCGAGATCAGCTCGGCGCCGCAGGACTTGCAGTGATAGATGGGAAGCTCCTGGGCGTCCTTGTCTATGACCTGGTTCTTTATAGCCTCGTAGTCGAAGCCGCTTACCTTCTCTTCGGGCTCCTGCTGGGGGCTCTCGGAGGGGATCTCCTGGTCTTCGATCTCGAGCACGGTGCCGCACCAGTCGCAGACCAGCTTTCCAGACGCGGCGTCGTAGCGCATCGGCGCTCCGCAGGAGGGGCATTTTTGTTCGAGCACGTCTTTTTTACTCATTTCGTTCTGCCTTTGCCGGTCTTTCTCCGGACTTTTCAAGGGGTTTTATCGAACCGGGGTATACCCAGCTTATCGCTTTATGGGGGCAGCAGGCTGCGCAGGCTCCGCAGCGCACGCATTCGGGGGAGTTGGGGTCCTTTGCGGGATCGACTCCCATGCCGCAGGCTGAAGCGCAGAGGCCGCAGGACACGCAGGCTGCCTTGTCGACGGAGAGCCTCACTGCGCTGACCCTGTTGAAGAGGCCGTAGAAGGCCCCCAGAGGGCAGAGATACTTGCAGAAGGGCCTGTATATCACGGCGGACGCCAGTATCACCAGAATCAGTATAGCGAACTTAAAGGCGAAGCGGCTGCCCAGCAGGGCTCCCACGCTGCTGTCCGCAAAGGCCAGCATAATGCCCGCCAGAGTGCCCGAGGGGCAGATGTACTTGCAGAAGAAGGGCGTGAGCTTCACCGCAATCGGAAGGACCACCACCGTCACCAAAAGCACCGCGTACTTGAGATATCTTAAGGCCTTATCGCCTTTAAACTCCGGATGCTTTACCGTAAGCTTTATTCTGTCGAGCAGGTCCTGTATGAGTCCCATCGGACAGAGGAAGCCGCAGACCGCCCTTCCCAGCAGGGCTCCGAAGAAGACCAGCAGGCCTAAGACATAGTAGGGAAACCTGAAGGTCTTGGCCCCCAGCATGCTCTGCAGAGAGCCTATGGGGCAGGCTCCCAAAGCTCCCGGGCAGGAGTAGCAGTTGAGCCCGGGCACGCAGACCGTCTTGAGGCCGCCCTGATATATGCGGCCGGTGAGAAAGCCTCTGAGGTTGGCGTTCTGGATAAGGGCTGCGGCCGCCTGTATTCCGGTCCTTCTCTTACTATCCAATGCCCACACACTCCAGACATATATTTGCCGCCCTCACCAGCACCTGCCCGGCCTGGCCCAGGGCGAGCCCGGCTCCGGTCATGGCAGCCGCCGCGGCTATGAGAAGCCAGAATATCCTCTTACTTCGCATTTTTCAAAAGCTCCGAAACTATGGCGTCCCAGGCCTCGAAATCCTTGGCGCCCACGTAGGCGTTTTCGGTCAGGCCCCAGCCCTTGTCGTCGAGGAAGACGGTGGTGGGAACGTAGCCGGTGTTGAACACCACGAATTCCTCGGAGGCGTGGAGTATGGGATATGAAACGCCGGTGCTGCTCATGACCCACTTCGCGTCCTCGTCCCCGTCTATGGTCGCGAAGACGCCGAGTATGATGAAACCGTCGTCCTTGTACTTCTGGTAGAGCTTCTCAAGGTCGGGCATCTCGTTGACGCAGGGGCCGCACCAGGGCTCCCACATGTTGACCATTATGACCTTGGCGCCCGCGTAATCGGCGAGGCTAACGGTGTTCCCGTTTATGTCAGTCGTCTCAAAGGCGAAGGCCTTGGCTTCGTCCTCGTCATCCTTGTCCTTATTTCCGAGCTCTCCCCCGAAATAGGCCGCGGCGATCATGACGGCAAGCCCGATAACCAGCACCGCTAGAAACACTTTTTTGAGATCCATCTGACTATCCCCGCATATCGCAAGGCAGTATCCCGGCGCTGAGCCTCGCGCGGGACCTTTGCCCGACTTGCACATTAAAATTCAGTTTATTATATCACAAATGAAATGAGCATGCCATTTCGGCCCGCATAAAAAAACCGGGCAAAGCCCGGCTTGCGTCCTGAGAGCCTACAGGTATTTGAGTATGATCTTCCACTCGCCGGCCAGCCTTTCCATGGACCATGCCGCATTGGCGGGGCTGGTTGAAGGAAGCTGCGCAGCAGCCATGCCCAGCTCCTTCTCCTGAAAGCGGTGGTAGTACTTCCACGAGGCCGCACCGTTGCAGAAGACGGCGCTTATATCCGAAGCTTTGATGACGGGAGCCAGATCGGTAGGCTGCGGGTCTTTTATGCTCTTATCATCAGAACCCTTGATATCGCAGCTGTAGATGCTGTCCCAGAGGGCAATTCCATGGGAGAGTACCAAAGCCTTTTTCTCTTCGACGGTTTTCGGTACCGGCTCCCCCAGCAGCAGGGCGATCAGGGGCCAGAAGCGGTTCTGGGGATGGCCGTAGAAGAAGTTCTGCTCCCTCGACTTCACCGAGGGCAGGCTTCCGAGTATGAGTATTTTAGAATCCGCGGTGTACAGAGCGTCAAAGGGGTGGACGATATGCTCGTACTCCATCTCAGTTCTCCCCGCCCTCTTCCTTTTCCTTCGCCGCGGCCGCGTTCGCCGGGTAGAAGGGGCAGTTTTCCCTGGTGCACTGGTTGTTCTTATTGAAATGGCCGCAGACTATCTTGGGCTTTTCCATCTCGATCCCGAAGTGCTCCCTGACGAAGTCTATGGCCTCGAGTATTGAGATGTAGGAGCCCCTCTTGCAGCAGCGGGGCCCGCCGATCTCCCCTATTTTGGCAAGCGATCTTGCCGTCATCTTGTGGGAAAGGGCGAAGGGCTCCTCCCCCAGGGGAGTCGAGCCTGAGATTATGGAGACGAAGATGCCGCTGCTTATGCCGGCTCCGCAGGCTCCCCAAAAACCGCAGGCTCCTCCGGGCACCTGCCCTCCCCTTATCATCATGGTGTCGAGGGCCTTTTTAAGGTCTATGTCTCCGCCGGCGTTCTTATACGCCGTCAGCAGGGCCGCCCCGACCATGACGTGGTGCTCGGGACCGTGCATGTGGCAGAAAGGCATGGCCATCATCTTCCTTATGATGCGGACCGGGTCCTTCGAGGTCTCCGCCATGCATACGCCCAGTATGGAATCAAGGCCTTTCTTGTGGCAGGCGTTGCAGACGTAGTGGCCGTTCACGCATCTGGTGTTGCTCATCTCGCGCCTTCCGCAGATGGCGCAGCTCATCATCTCTTCGTGGTCCAAGTATTCCAGGGGAGCCCCGCAGATGAGGCATTCGTCGTTTTTCATAAGGTCCTCCGGCCCTTAAGGGCATGCCGGCTATTTCGGCATCATGTCAAACATGCTTATCTGAACGCTTTTTTCGGGGAAGCGGTCCATCCACTCAAAGCACTCGTTCATATCGCAGATGATGCCGTGATCCGCGCAGAGATCGCGGAATATCTTCATCAGCCTGCCGTTGTCCGGACTCATCACCATATATGAATTGCCGTAGAGCTTCATGTAGCGCTCCTTAAGACCCGTGTACAGCCTGTCCAGGGCGTCGAAATAGTACTCCCTGTTGCCCTCCCTTAAGGTGAGGCCCATGCCGAAGCAGACGACGGCCTTTACTCCGGCCTCCGCGCAGCCTTCCAGTATACTCCCAATGTTCTCTTCGGTGTCGTTGATGAAGGGAAGCACTGGAGAGAGCCAGACCGCGGTGTCGATGCCCCGCTTTGAGAACTCCCTGAGTACTTCAAGGCGCCTTGACGTCGGGCAGACATTGGGCTCGAGCTTTCGGCAAAGCTCGTCGTCAAAGGTGGTGACGGTCATCTGAAGCACCGCCCTCGCCTTTTCGTTGATCGAACTCAGGATGTCGATGTCTCTCATCACCATGTCCGACTTGGTGAGCAGCGAAAAACCGAAGCCCAGCTTATCGGCGGTCTTAAGACATTCCCTCGTAAGCTCAAGCTCCTTTTCGCAGTGCATGTAGGGATCGGACATGGACCCGGTCCCTATCATGCATTTGTTTCTCTTTGATCTCAGAGCCTTCTCCAGAAGCTCGGGCGCGTTCTTCTTGACTTCGATATCCTCGAAGTCATGGGTGAAACCGTAGCATTTGCTCCTGCTGTCGCAGTATATGCAGCCGTGGGAACAGCCCCGGTATATATTCATCCCGACGTGGCCCTTGTTTTGGATGAGCAGGCTCTTCGCCTCGGTAAAGTGCATTAAACTCCTTTAACCCTTCCAGAGGCCGTGGAGATTGCAGAGCTCGTAGGCCGCGAGGGGCTTGTCGCCCTCGGCGAGAGCGAAGACGGCGACGGGCTTGTCGCCGGGCTTTAAAGGCTTCCTCTGCCTTCCCTGCTCGGTCTCGAGCATGATCCACTCGATGTAATGCTCCGCGAGCATGGGATGCTCCACTGAGCCCACGGTGACGGTCACCAGGTTTCCGTTCACCTCGATGACGGGAACGTGCTTTTCGAGCGAGGCGTCGGTGGTATTCGCAGTCATCGGCTGCATCTCCTGCCCGCAGCAGTGGACGCGGACGCCGGAATCGTGGATATGGGCAATGATGTTGCCGCAGAGGGCGCATTTGTAGAATGTCATCTTGTTCCTCCTTCAGCTACGTTAACAAACAATCGCATTGCTATTATATAACAGCGGAACTGTAAATCAAAGCCCGGAGCCTTCTATGACCGATAGGATTTTATGATAGTTGGTACGGGTCTATTCTGCAATTCCGGCGGCCAGCTTCACGCAGCGGTAGCCTCCGTCGTAGGCTCCCCAGGCCTTCATTTCGTCTATCCTCGAGCACATGTGGCAGTAGATCCCGTGATCTTCGATGATGCGGTCTATCATGGCGTTCATGGACCTCTCGTCGGGGCACTCGAAGGTGCCGTCGCCGGCTTCCTGAGAGCATATTGCCCCGTAGACCTCGTGGCCGCCTATGTGCTTCATGAAGATCTTCGGTATGGGATAATAAGCAAGCTCCGAAGGCTTGGTTATGAGCACGTCGCTTACCGGCATCAGAAGGTTCGTCGCGTACACCGCCTTGAAGATATCGCCGCAGCACACCGCAGTAAGGCCCTCCGCTTTTCCGTTCCTGATGCTCCCCGCGAAGGCCTTGAGACCCTCGTAATCGTCGATAAAGCAGCGCATTGGCGTACCCGCCAGGTCCTTTTGCAGCTTTTCGAGCACGTCCTTATGATCGCCGCAGTTTATAAAGACCGCGGCCCTGCCGGCGTTCACATGAGTCAGCAGATGCTTTACCATCGAGAGGAACTGGCTGTAGCCGGCTCCCGCTCCGCCGACGGTGAGGAGGAACCTGAGCGGTCCCGCTCCGTTCGCCCTGGCCTGCCTTGCCCTGTTGTCCTCTTCCAGGTCTTTCAAAAGCTCGTGGTCCACGTAGCGGCCGACCATCTTAAGCTCGTCCCCCGGTATGCCCTTGAGGGGCGTTTTGGCGAAACCGTTCATCATCTTATAACCCAGCCAGGCAAAATCGGTCTGGACGGTGTGGATCGCGCCTTCCGACAGGTGCAGTGCCATGGGCCAGTTGTCGGGTATGGCGTTGACGACGTGAGTGAGCCCGGCGTGGACCGCGGCCTGGCTCGGCCAGACGTGGGTCGCTATATACGGTACGTCTTTGGGAAGGGAGGCAAAAAGAGGGACGAGAAGCTCAGAGTTCTTCTGGTCTTTCGCGTTGTAGGTGAGCTTTCTGAAGCCCTCGCTGTTCAGGGGCTCCCAGAACAGGCGGTTGAAGAGGAAGGACTTCTGGGAAATGCGGGAAGCCTTGGAATACAAGGCATTCTGCTCCCTGATCATCTTTGATCCCGTCGCGTCGAAGCCGGCAAGATCCAGCCAGTAAGGGGTAAAGCCCAGGGCTCTGGCGCAGGACGCCATGGCAATGCTTATGCGGTAATGGCCGAAGCCCATGCGTATGTTACCCACTATGAGGGCGTTTTCGGCCAGAGGAGCAGGTTCATTCGAAAGCACCAGATTTTTGGCGCCCATGAAATCCAGGGCCGGTATGTCCTCCGCCGCGAAGCGGTAGTCCGCCCCCGAATCGTCGCCGTACTTTGTTATGTATTTTTGCTTTGAGGCCTCGGCCTGCCTTACTG
>JAFRWQ010000254.1 GCA_017437925.1 Bacillota bacterium | reverse complement strand
CGGCCTCAACGTGCTGGGCGGTGCCAACGCCGACTATTTCAACATGTCCACGGGGGTCGTTCTGGGCCCCATAATCAAGGACGGCCTGGTCTGCTCCAGCGAGCATTCGAGCTTTGAGGAGATAGGATTTTTCGGGGACGGAAGCGCTAAGATGGGCCGCATGGGCCTCAACGTGGAGTTCACCGAGCTGGTCACCGGCCAGGTCTATTCCCTCATGGCCTATAACAAGGATCTGGCAAGCAGGGGCGGCCTGGTCCTCTTCTCGTCGGTCTTCGGCAGCACCAACGGAGGCTCCCAGGAGGGCCTCAACGTGCTTATAAAGATCGAAGAGGGGGAAGCCCGCATAGGGGGCACCATCACAGGCACTGTGGAGTCGGTATTTGAGAGCGAGGGGGCGGTGGAGCTGGACGATGAGCACCTGCTGCTTTCGGTCTACCTGGACACCGATTACCGCACCGTCATACCCATACTCAACGCCATGTCCGAGGGGGACGGGGTCACCGTCTCTTTCTCGGCGGACCCCGAGTGGGAAGACGTGACCAACGCCCTGGGAGGGGCCGAAAGGCTCATCAGGGACGGCGAGGTCTGCTCTCTTGGTTCAAGCGCTAAAAACCCCAGGACGGCCATAGGCATAACAGAAGAGGGGGATGTGCTGCTCTACACCTGCGACGGCAGGAACGCCGCCCACTCGGCAGGCCTTACCCTTAAGCAGTTGGCTGAAAGGCTTCTCGACCTGGGCTGCGTCGACGCAGTAAACCTCGACGGAGGAGGCTCCACCCAGATCCACTGCGTCCTTCCGGGTTACGAAAACGATATTACGGTAAACAAGCCTTCGGAGAACCGGCGCTGCGCCGATTACCTCATGTTCGCCGTCCCCAAGGAAGAGCCCGGCGAGGCAGAAAACCTCTGGATCTATCCCTGCGGCGAATACCTGCTGGCGGGTTCGTCCTTAAGCTTTGAAGCGAAGGCGACCGACGGCAGCCACAACCCCGCTGAACTTCCCGAAGAGCCCCGCTTCAGTTCAAAGATGGGCAGGTTCGAGGGCAATGTCTTTACTGCCCACGATGACGCCGACGGGGAAGGCACGGTAAAAGTCAGCAGCGGGGTCCTCAAGAGCCGGACCGACATATACATCGTCAGCGAGCCCGACAGCCTGAAGCTTTACTGCGAGGGCAAAGAGGCAGGGCAGACGGTATCGGTGAAAGAGGGCGAGGGCCTGAGATTCTCTGCCGAAGCGATATTCGCGAGGCTCCCGGTCCTGGCAGACAAGGAAGCCTTCAGCTGGGAGATAAGCGAAGGCATCGGCACCCTCGATCAGGAGGGCAATTACAAGGCTGAGAACATTACCGAAGAGCGGGGGACGCTTACAGTCAGCTGCGCAGGCGTGACCGCCGAGGTCGAGCTCACCTGCGATCAGAACGCCCCCGTCATAGAGTTTAACGAAGAGGAGGGCATATTGACCGCCCTCATCACCGACAGCTTTGAAGGACGTCCCTCTTCGGGCAGGGTCTCCATGACTCTGGACGGAAAAAAGTTCACATCCTACGCCTACGACAGCGAGGAAGGTCTGCTCACAGCAGACCTCACCGGGCTTGAGCCGGGCCTGCACCATATCATTATCAAAGCCGCCGACGCGGCGGGCAACAGGACCAGGAGCCAGTTCGCCGTAGATATTCCTTCTGAAGAGCCGGAAGAGACCGTCCAGCCCTTCTCGGACATGGAGGGCCACTGGGCGTCCGACTACGCTTCTTACCTCAATAAACAGGGCATATTCCGGGGCAGGGGCAGCGACGACGCTCCGGTATTCGCCCCCGACGTTCCCATGACCCGTCAGGAATTCGCCACCGTCCTCATACGCTGGCTGGGGGTCGACACCGAAAAGTACGCCGAGACCGAACTTCCCTATACCGACCTTGAGACCATAGCCGGTTACGCGCTGCCTGCGGTGAGAGCCGCCTACGCCCTGAAGTATATCGAGGGCAAGAGCAGGGGAGAGGAGCGCTTTTTCGACCCCAAGGGCATAATCACCCGCCAGGACGCCATGACCATCATAGGAAGGTCCCTTGAAGAGGGGCTGGGCAGGGCCGATCTTTCGGACTTCTCCGACGAAGCTTCGGTGGCGTCCTACGCCAGGCCCTACGTGGAGATGCT
>JAFRWQ010000253.1 GCA_017437925.1 Bacillota bacterium | reverse complement strand
TTGAGGACCCCGATTTTGCCTACATCATCCCCGCGGACCAGCACGACAAGGGCGAGGTCATGCATCTGATACGCCTGCTGCGCCAGCAGAACATCGAGGTGAAGAAGGCTGCCGAGCCCTTCGCCGTCGGTTCCGCCACATATCCCGCCGGCACCTTCGTCGTCTTCCTTGCCCAGCCCAAGATGGGCCTGATCAAGAACCTGCTGGGCGAGACCCACTATCCCGACAATCAGTGGAGCAAGGACAGCACCGGAGCCTACACAGCCTACGACTGCGCCACCGACACCATCACCGAGTTCATGAACGTCGCCGCCATCCCCGCCGGCGAAAAGTTCGAAGGCAGGTTCGAGACCGTCGAAGGCCTGCTCTGCCCCTGGGCCCCCGCCGTTCAGAAGGGCGGCCGTGTGGTCATCTCGGCAAAGGAAAACAGCGCCTTCAAGACCGTGAACCTGCTGCTTAAGGAAGGTTTCAAGGTCTACAGGATAGATACCTGTCCGTGGCACGACTTCTACGTCGAAGGCGATGCGGACAAGATCGCGGAGATACTTGAAAAGGCCCCGACGATCCACCGCCTTGTTGACAAGGCCCCGGCAAAGAAGACCCGGGTAAAGCCCCTCAAGGTCGCCATGTACCAGCGCTACTACACCGGCAACGCCGACGAGGGCTGGACCCGCCTGATCCTGGAGAACAGCTGCTTCGACTACACCACCGTCTACGACAAGGACATCAAGGCGGGCCTCAAGGGCTTCGACGTGCTGATCATGCCCAGCGACGGCGAGGGCTTCATCGTGGGACCCGACGCAGCCCCCAATGACCCCCGCACCAAGATGATGATGCAGTGGGTCGGACCCCAGCCCGAAGAGTACCGCAGCGGCCTCGGAGCGGAAGGCGCGGCAAAGATCAAGGAGTTCGTCGAAAAGGGCGGACGCCTTCTGGCCTTCAACTACGCCTCCGACTTCGCCATCAAGTACCTCGATCTGGGCGTAAAGAACATAGTGGGAGGAGTTCCCACCCTCAAGTTCAACGACCACGGCTCCACCCTGCGCACCGTTGTCGACAAGACCCAGCAGGTCTGCTGGGGCATGCCCGACAAGACCCTGGTCTTCCACTGGAACGGACCGGTCTTCGCCGTCACCGACACCTTCCACGCCGACGATTACAAGGTGGCGATGAAGTTCGCCGACAAGAACGTGCTGCGCTCGGGCCTTCTGGTGGGCGAAAAGCTCATAGCGGGCCAGGCCGCCGTCGTGACCTGCAGGAAGGGCAAGGGCGAGGCCGTGCTCTACGGCTTCGGTCCCCAGAACCGCGCCCAGACCACCGGCACCTTCAAGCTGGTCTTCAACATGCTCTACAAATAAAGAAACACTTAAGACTTTATGCCCCTTCCCGTTTGACGGGAGGGGCTTTGTTGTGTATTATTTATCTGACTGAAACTAATTGCCCGGAGCGCAGATGTATGATCCTGCAGCAAACGGCAGACGGCCCGGCTTTGCCCCACCCGAATAAACTCATTCAATGAACAAACGCGCCTTTATACTCGTAAATACCGCCGTCATGCTTTTCGGCTTCGCCGGCCTTTTCAGCCGCTGGATAGACATGCCGGCTCTGGGCATAACCTTCGGCAGGGTCTTCTTTTCGTCCCTGTCCCTGGGGCTCTACATGCTGGCGACCGGCCGCTCCTTCAGGGTCGAAAGCAGGAAGGATCTGGCCATACTGCTGGTCTCGGGAGTCCTTCTGGCCGCCCACTGGTGGTCCATACTCAAGGCAATACAGATCTCCACCGTCGCCGTGGGCACCATAACCTTTTCCACCTTCCCCTTCTTCGTCACCTTCCTCGAGCCCCTGTTCTTCAGACAGAAGCTCAAGGCGAAGAACCTGATCGTCGCCCTGGTCATAGTGGCAGGGGTCTTCATCACCATACCCGAGTTTTCCCTTGAAAACAGCATCTTCAGGGGGGTCGCGGCCGGAATGGTCTCGCCCCTCGCCTACTCGCTTATCACGGTCTTAAACAAAGACCTTGCGCCCAGATACAGCGGCACCCTGATGTCCTTCTACCAGCAGCTGGCGGCGTCGGCGGTGCTTCTTCCCGCCGTGCTCATGGCGGGGATACGCTTCGGCCTTAAGGACATCGCCCTTCTGGTCGTCTTCGGGTCCCTCACCACCGCCCTTGCCCACACCCTCTTCATCAACAGCTTAAAGGACATACCGGCGAGGCTCGCCGGGTTCTGCGCTTCGATGGAGACTGTCTACGGCATAGTCTTCGCCATGATATTCCTGGGAGAGATACCATCGGTAAGGGAGGCCCTGGGAGCCGCCGTCATCTTTGCCGCAGTGCTTTATGCCCAGCTGACGGAGGAAAAGCAGGCTTAGGCGGAGCGAAATATTTGTTCGCAATACAGACTTTTGGGGAGCGCAAATGTTTGATACGGAAGCAGACGGCCGCGGCCGGCGGCTCTATATCGGCGGCGAGCTTGCCGCGGAGCATACGAAGGAACGTCCCTTCGCGGCCCTGCTGCGCCCCGAAAAGCAGGGAAAAGCGCTCGGGAGGACTGTAAAGGCAAGGGCTGCCGGGACTGAGGTCATACCTTTAAGCGAGGTCTCGGAGGAGCCGGACGGGGCTTTGCGCTTCAGCGGAGAAGGCCATTCCCTTCTTGTCCGCCTTTCCCCCTGCGAGGGAGGGGCAAGGCTCTTCTTTGAGGGTGAAGAAGGCGGGGCTTACCGCTTCAGCCTGCCCGCCTTTGAGGGCGAAGCCGTCTTCGGAGGAGGAGAGCAGTACAGAAAGCTCGATCTTCGGGGCGAAAAGGTCTCGAACTTCGTCTCGGAGCACATAACGGCCCCGGTCCTGGCCGAAAAGGCCCTGCTTCCAAAGGCTTTATACAAAGAAAAAGAGCACTCCGGGATCGGAAGCTACTCCCCCATGCCCGTCTTTGCGACCGACAGGGGAAGGCTCATGCTCTTCGATACATCCTATGACGGCGAGTCTTATTTCGGGGAGGACGCCTACAGCTTCAGCTTCGACGGCTGCCCCGAAAGCCTTACCCTTCTTAAGGCCGAAAGCTACGAAAAGCTGGCAGGGCTTCTCGCCCTTCGCATACCGAACCGCCAGTACCTCCCCGACTGGTGCTTTGACGGCATGATACTCGGCGCCCAGGGCGGCACCGGCGAGGTCCTCGACAAGGTCTTCGCCATGCAGGACGCCGGGGCGAAGATATGCGGAGTCTGGTGCCAGGACTGGTGCGGCGAAAAGCGCACCGCCCTGGGAAAGCAGGTGCTGTGGAACTGGGAGGCCGACACCGGGCTCTACACCGACCTTAAGAACCTCATAGCAAAGCTCGATTCCCGCGGGGTCCGCTTCCTTTCCTACATCAACCCCTACCTGGTCAAAGGCGGAAGGCTCTACGAGCTCTGCAGGGAAAAAGGCCTGCTCATAACGCGCAAAGACGGCGGCGTGTACCACATCAGATCGACCACCTTTGACGCGGGCATGCTGGATCTCACGGACCCCGAAGCCGTCCGCTTCATCAAGGACGAGCTCATAAAAAAGAACATGCTGGACCTCGGGATCTCGGGATGGATGGCGGACTTCGGCGAATACCTGCCTTTGGACTGCGTCCTTAAAGATGGGGATCCCGCGGCCCTGCACGATCTCTGGCCCCTGCTCTGGGCGAAGATAAACCGCGAGGCTATCGAAGAATACGGGGCAAAGGACGCCTTTTTCTTCACAAGGTCGGGGTATCTTGGGATCCAGACCTATGCCCCAACCATGTGGAACGGCGACCAGCACACCGACTTTACGAAGGACTACGGCCTTCCCTGCGTCATGCCTGCGAGCTTTTCCCTGGGCTTTTCGGGAGCGCCCATGGTGCACAGCGACACAGGAGGCTTCTTCTCCTTAGGAAAGCTCAAAAGAGACGACGAGCTCCTCATACGCTGGATGGAGATGAACTGCTTTTCCCTGCTCATGAGGAGCCACGAGACCATAAGGCCCCGGGCAAACAGCCAGCCCTACGATGAAAAAGTCCTCCCTTACGCCGCCGGGCTCACCCGCGTCCACGCGGCCTTAAAGCCTTACATTTCAAGCTGCGCCAAGCTCGCCTCAAAAGGCGTTCCCGCCCTGCGGCCCGATTTCTGGGAGGATATGAGCTTTAAAAAGAGCCGCGACCCCTACTCCTACTATCTGGGAAGCGATCTCTTCGTCTGCCCCGTGATCGAAAGAGGAAAAACGGAGCGAAAGGTAAACCTTCCCGCCGGAAGCTGGGTACATTTCTGGACCGGAGAAGAGTTCGAAGGGAAAACAAGCTTTGACATACCGGCTCCCTTAGGAAGGATACCCGTATTCTGCAGACAAGACAGCGATTTCACTCCCGTCTTCCGCGCGGCCGCGGAAGAGGCGATGGACCCGCGCTAGGAGATCTCAATGGATGCCGACATAACCCGCACAAGCGGCATAAAAGCAAAGGACAAGATAGGCTACGCCCTGGGAGACCTGGCGTCGTGCCTTCTTTTCGGCCTGTCCCAGAGCGTCCTGAACAAGTATTGCACCGACATACTGGAGATCTCCGTGATAAACGTCATGGTGATGACCGTCATCGCCCGCATCTGGGACGCGGTCAACGACCCCATCTGGGGCCGCATCATTGACGGGGCTGAGAGAAAGCCAGACGGGCGCTACCGCCGCTGGCTCAGGATATTCAGCCTGCCCGCGGCCCTGGCGGCGGTCCTAATGTTCACCGACGTGAGGAGCTTTTCGCCTTCGGGGCGCCTCGCCTGGATAAGCTTTGCCTACATACTCTTCGGCATGCTCTACACCTGCGTCAACATACCCTACGGTTCCCTGGCCCAGGTCATCACCTCGGACAGCGTCGAGCGCTCCTCCCTTTCGGTCTTCAGATCGGTCGGCTCTACCCTGGGCTCCGTCCCCGCCATGATACTGGCCTCGGTCTGCTATGTGAGCGTCGAAGGCGGCAGGGAGATGAGCGCGGGCCGAGTCTTCACCGGAGTCTGCATCATCGCCTTCTTTTCGGTCATATTCTTCATGCTCTGCTTCCGCATGACCACGGAAAGAGTGGTCTCTATACCGGCTCCGAGGGAAAAGGGCCGTACCGCCCGGGTGGTAAGGACCCTCCTTAAGAGCAGGCCCTTCGTCACGGTCTCCCTCGCCTCCATGCTCTTCCTCGCCGCCCAGATGTTCGGCCAGGGCTACAACAGCTACCTCTTCCACCACTATTTCCAAAAGCCCGGCCTCACCATGATCCCGACCCTCTGCCAGTACCTGCCGGCCGCCATGGTAATGCTTTTCGCGACAAAGCTGGGGAAGAAATACGGAAGGCGCGAGATCTGCTCCGCAGGAGTGCTGCTCGCCGCGGCCTCCTACGCCGCACTCTTCCTTCTTTCCCTTGCCGGGATAAGGGGAGTCTGGGTCTATCTGCTCACAAATCTTCTGGCGGGCATAGGGACCTCCTTCATCTTCCTTCTCGTGTGGGCCCTCACCGGCGACGCCATAGAATATGACCGGGTCCGCTTCGGGATAAACGACGAAGCGACCTCATACGCCTTCTATACCTTCATGCGAAAGCTGGGCCAGACCGCCGCCACTGTGCTGATCAACCTGCCCCTGCTGCGCATAGGCTACAGCGGCAGCGAGCTCAAGACCGAGGGCTTGAGCGGCGCAGCCCTAAAGACCATGTACGACTATTCGGCCGCCATTCCCGCCCTGCTCTTCCTGCTGGTCTTCATTTTGCTTCGCCTCTGCCCTCTGAGCAGAAAGGCGATGGAAGATCTT
>JAFRWQ010000252.1 GCA_017437925.1 Bacillota bacterium | reverse complement strand
TTCTTCTTGGTCTCGTCGATGTAGGCCAATACTTCTTCTTTATTCTTGATGCGGTCCATCAGGCCCTGGACTATGTCCCCGTCGGGGGCAAGGACCATAAAGGTGATGCCGTAGATGGTCTCAATGCAGGTGGTGAAGATGGAGAACTTGCCGCCTCCCACCAGGCTGAACTCCACCTCGACGCCGGTGGACTTGCCAATCCAGTTGCGCTGCATCTCCTTGGTGGATTCGGGCCAGTCGATCTCGTCGAGGCCTTCAAGGAGCTTCTCGGCGAATGCGGGCTGGTCTATGACCCACTGGTTCATGGTCTTTCTGACCACGGGGTAGCCTCCCCTCTCCGACTTGCCGTCGATGACCTCGTCGTTGGAGAGGACGGTGCCCAGCTCCTCGCACCAGTTGACGGGCATGCCTATGTACTTGGCGTAGCCGGCCTCGTAGAGCTTCTTGAATATCCACTGGGTCCACTTGTAGTAGGAGGGATCGGAGGTAGCTATGAGCTTGGACCAGTCGTAGTCAAAGCCCAGCTCTTTGAGCTGCTTCGAGAAGGTCTCTATGTTCTTGGCGGTAAAGCCGGCGGGATGATGGCCGGTGCTGATGGCATACTGCTCGGCGGGGAGGCCGAAGGAGTCGTAGCCCATGGGGTGCAGCACGTTGTAGCCCTGCATCCTCTTCATGCGGGACATGATATCGGTGGCCGTGTAGCCCTCGGGATGGCCGGCGTGAAGACCTACTCCCGAAGGATAGGGAAACATATCGAGGACGTAATACTTGGGCTTTGAAAAGTCCCAAACGTCGGTCTTAAAGGTCTCATGCTCCGCCCAATACTTCTGCCACTTGGGTTCGACTGTCTTGTGAGAATACTCGCTCATGCTTTTCTCCTGTGTGTGATATATAAAAATAAAGGCAAAATATCGTAACTGAATATTAATTTTATTGCTAAGGACCCTTAAAGTCAATAATAATCGCCTTAAAGGGGACGGCAGGCGGCAGTTTTTTCGGCGCGGATCCGGCTAAAACTCCGAACAAATGTTTACAAGTTCAAAAGCCCGTGATATAATACAGGCGAAGTATTGCGGCATTCTGAAAGCGGAGGCTAAAATGACTGAACGGGAACAGCAGATACTCAAGTACATGCAGCAGCAGATCAAAAAGAACGGTTATCCCCCCACGGTGAGGGAGATCTGCGCAGCCCTGAACATCAAGTCCACGTCAACGGTGCACAAGGCCATAGGCAGCCTTCAGGAGCAGGGCTATATACGTAAAGACCCTGTAAAAAGAAGAGCCCTCGAGGTGATAAACACCGACGAGGGATCGGGCCCCGTAAGAAAAGAGGCCGAAAGGAAGGCTCCCGCCGAAGAAAGAGAAGACGTGGTCGATATACCGGTGGTGGGCCGCATAGCGGCGGGCACCCCCATACTGGCAGAGCAGAACATAGAGGACTCCTTCCCCCTGCCCGCCAGATACCTGGGCAGAGGCAGCAGCTTCATGCTCACCGTCCACGGGGAGTCCATGAAGGACGCCGGCATACTAGACGGTGACTACATACTGGTCGAACAGCAGAATACCGCTGCCAACGGCGACATAGTGGTGGCCATGATAGACGGCATAGAGAGCGAGGCCACGGTCAAGACCTATTACAAGGAGAACGGCCACTATCGCCTGCAGCCTCAGAACAGCGAGATGGAGCCCATAATAGTAGACAAGGTCCAGGTCCTGGGCCTGGTCAGGGGCGTCTTCAGATATTTCCATTAAACCATGGACCCCTTTGAGAAACTGGCCCTGGCCGCCAAAAGAGCCGACGCAGTCCTTGAGACATTCATGAAAGCGCCCGCCGCGGGCTTTGCCCTGACGGACCGCTTTTTTTCGCCTTCAGACAATATCCTTGCCCTGGGAGACAACCTCGGGTTCATGAGATATCTCAGCGAGGAAAAGAGCCTGAGCGGGAAGATCGACTTCGTCTACATCGATCCCCCCTTCTTCACCGGCACCGGCCAGATGGCAAGGGTAAGGCTTGAGACCGGAGATGCAAACCCGAAGCTCCTTTCCCGCATAGCCTACAGCGACAGCAGCTCCAGGGGGCTTGAGGCTTATCTTACCGATCTTGCCGTAAGGCTTGAGCTCATAAGAGACCTCATGGCGGACAGCGGGGTAGTCTGCGTCCACCTTGACTGGCACGCGGTCCACTATGTAAAGCTTCTGATGGACGGCATCTTCGGCAGCGCCAACTTCGTCAACGAGCTCATATGGTCGTACAAATCCGGCGGCTTCGGAAGCCGGGGCTTCGCCAAGAAGCACGACACCATACTGGTCTACGCCAAAACGAAGAAATACTACTTCAGTCCCCAGAAGGAAAAGTCCTACAACAGAGGCTTTAAGCCCTACCGCTTCAAGGGCGTAAAGGAATACGAGGACGAGACCGGCTGGTACACTCTGGTGAACAGAAGGGACGTCTTCACCATAGACATGGTGCCCAGAAGCTCCCCCGAAAGGACGGGCTACGCGACCCAAAAGCCTCTCAAGCTGCTGCAGCTCCTAATGGAGAGCTTCTGCCCCGCCGAAGGCATCGCGGCCGACTTCTACTGCGGCAGCGGGACCCTGGCAGAAGCCGCGGCTCTGAGCGGCCGGAGCTTCCTCTGCTGCGACGCGGCCCCCGCCGCCCTGGTCACCTCGGCGGCAAGAACGGCCAAATGCGGAGTCCCCTTTGAGATGATGGTCCAGAAAGGCTTTGAAGGCTTCGGAAAGCCCGATATAAAGATAGAGATGCTGCCCAGGCAGATCTCCCTTGAGACCGAAGATCCGGGAGCGGACTGCAGCCTGACCCTCTGTGAGAGGCCGGTTTCCGAGCTGGGCCTTAAGGGAAAGGCGGCCGCCTCCCTTGAAAAGGCCGTAAAGGCCAATCCAATAGCCCTGGCTGAGTTCGCGGCTTCGGGAAGCCTTGAAGACGGCGTCTTTACCGCGCAGAAGGTCTTCCTTCCCCCGAAGAAGGGAAAGCGCCTGGACATAAAGACCGCCCCCGGCTGCGGCGCGGTCAAGGTCTGGGACAAATTCGGAGGGAGCGCCCTTAAATGCCTAGGCGATACATAAAAATCTTTGGCGGCCCCGCAAAAAGTGCTTGCAAATGTCTTCTTTATAGGTTATTATTTTTCGTGCCGTGGGCGGTTAGCTCAGCTGGTTAGAGCGCCTGCTCGACATGCAGGAGGCCGTTGGTTCAAGTCCAATATCGCCCACCACGGTATATACCCCGCGATCCCCTCGGATCACGGGGTTTTTTTAAAGCAAAAGAGCGTCAGCGAAAAGGAGAGCCGCCATGAAAGTAAACGACAGGTATGTGTCCTTCTACTACGAAAACGACAACGACTACGGCCCCATCGAGATCGATCCGAAAAAGACCGCCCTTCTCATCATAGACATGCAGCACGTCTTCGTCACCAGGCCCGGGTACGGGGACAGCCCCGAAGAGCAGGCCGAAAAGCTGCGCTGGGAGCAGTTCTACCGCGCCATAGACGAGACCGTGCTCCCAAATAACGTGAAGCTTCTCGATTTCTTCAGAAAAAACGGCCTGGACGTCTTCTTCGCAAAGATACAGGGCAGAAGAAGGGACGGCCGCGACAGGTCCCTGGACCAGAAGGCGACCGGCTACAACGAGCTGCTGCTCCCCCCGAAAGACCCCAGGGCCGAGATCTTAAGCGAGCTTACCCCCAAAGAGGACGAGATAGTCGTTGTTAAGACCACCGACAGCGCCCTGACCGGCACGAACCTGCGCCTGACCCTTTACAACATGGGCATAGACACGGTGGTGGTCACCGGCGTCCTCACCGACCAGTGCGTTTCGGGCACCGTGAGGAGCCTTGCCGACGAGAGCTACAGGGTCTGGCTAATAGAAGACGCCTGCAGAGCCTCGACCGAGGAGATACAGAAGGCGGAGCTCACCATACTCAACAACATCTACTGCCACGTGATCACAACGGACGAGTGCATAGAGGCCATGAGCAGGGCCCTTGAAGCCTAAAAAACACCTTTCTTCCCCGGACTGTGGTATAATCATATTAAGCCCCGCGGGGCTCGCGCAATAATACGGAGCGAAACAGGAGGATCCAATGTATCAGGAATGCGATCTCGGCACCAACAAGACCTATAAAGAGGTCATGGACAACTTTCTCCCCAATCTGGCGGATTTCTACACCAGGCCTTCGGTCTATCAGGAGGAGCCCTTCCGCATCTTCGGGAACCTCTACTACGTAGGCGATAAAAAGGTCTGCATGCACCTGGTGGACACCGGCGACGGCCTCATACTCTTCGACACCGGCTACGGCAATTCGAGCCACCTGATCATCCAGTCCATATACGACCTGGGCTTCGATCCCCACGATCTCAAGCTCATCATCAATTCCCACGGCCACTTCGACCACTTCGGATCGGGCAACGAGTTCAGGAACCTTTACGGCGCCCGGATCGCCATGAGCAGGGTCGATACCGAGCTCATAAGGGAGGAGCCCAGAAGAGCCCTGATGCACCTGGCACCCTCCCCCTACAACGACATCTGCTGGCCCGACATCGAGATAGACGACGGCGACGTGCTCACCGTGGGCAATACCTCGGTGCGCTGCGTCCTGGCCCCCGGCCACACCATGGGGACCATGGCCTTCTTCTTCGACGCCGTTGACGGAGATGAGGTGAAGAAGGTGGGCTACCTGGGCGGCGTGGGCTTCTTAAGCGTCTACAAGGACCACAGCAGGGAGTACGGTCTGCCGACGAACAAGGCGGAGCTGATGAAGGATTCCATCGCGAGGCTGAGGCCCGAAAAGGTGGACATATTCCTGGGCAACCATCCCTACCACAACTGCACCCTCGAAAAGCACGCGTGGATGAAGGAGCACCCGGGCGAGAACCCCTTCGTAAATCCCAGGGGCTGGGGCATCTTCCTCGATTCCCTCGAAGAAAGGCTCGACGAATTTATAAAGCTGGGGTATTAAATACGGCAAACCAAAAGCCGGACGCTTGAGCGTCCGGCTCTTTTTATGCTCCTGCGCCTTAAGGCAGGGGATCAGATCTCCATTCCCTTCTTTATGGCCTTGAGGTTGTAGTCGTAAAGGTCCGCGTGGCGGGCCGATATGACCTTGTGCAGCACCTCTTCGATGTGCTCGGCTCCCAGCTCGGGGCACTCTTTGAGGAGCTTTCCGATCAGCACCATGTTGGCCAGGGTCGGGGTGCCCAGCTCTCCCGCGAGAGTGGTCGCGGGCACATAGATCGTCCTGACGTCGGTCCTTTCGACCTTCCTGTCGACCATGGCTGTATCGCACATGATGACTCCCCCGGGGACCACGGCCGACTCGTACTTGTCCAGGGAGGGGCGGTTCATGACCACCAGGATGTCGGGCTCAAAGACTATGGGCGAACCCACCGGCTCGTCGCTGATTATGATGTTGCAGTTGGCGGTGCCGCCGCGCATCTCGGGGCCGTAGGAGGGCAGCCAGCTCAGCTGCTTTCCCTCGAGCAGGCCTTTATAGGCCAGGAATTTGCCGGCGAAGAGTATGCCCTGTCCGCCGAAGCCCGCTATGAGTATATTGCTGGTCATGGCCTATGCCTCCTTGCTTCTGTCGCGGTAAACGCCCAGAGGATAATAGGGTATCATCTTTTCGTCCACCCACTGAAGGGCCTGCTTGGGTGTCATGCCCCAGTTGGTCGGGCAGGACGAAATGACCTCGACCAGGGAGAAGCCTTTGCCCTCGACCTGGTTTCTGAAGGCCTTCTCGATGGCCCTCTTGGCGTTGTTCACGTTCTTCACGTTGTTGACGGCGACCCTTTCGATGTACTCGGGGCCGTCGAGGGTAGCGAGAAGCTCGGACACTCTCACGGGCCAGCCGGCGACGCGGGTGTCTCTGCCGTAGGGCGAGGTCTGGGTGACCTGTCCGGGAAGAGAAGTGGGAGCCATCTGTCCTCCGGTCATGCCGTAGATGGCGTTGTTGACGAAGATGATGGTGATGTTTTCGCCTCTGGTCGCCGAGTGGACGGTCTCCGCCATGCCTATGGAGGCCAGGTCTCCGTCGCCCTGATAGGTGAAGACTATGTTTTCGGGAATGGCCCTCTTGAGGCCTGTCGCGACGGCGGGAGCTCTGCCGTGGGCGGCCTCCACCATGTCGCAGTTGAAGTAATTGTAGGCGAAGACGGCGCAGCCTACGGGAGCTACTCCCACGGTCCTGCCCTCTATGCCCAGCTTGTCTATAGCCTCGGCCACCAGCCTGTGGATGATGCCGTGGGTGCAGCCGGGACAATAGTGAAATTCAGCCTGTGTGAGGCTCTTGGGTCTTTCGAATACCACTGCCATTTTATTTACCTCCCGCCAGCTCTTCTACGGCGCCGATGATCTGATCGGGGCCCGGGATGAGGCCGCCTACCCTGCTGCAGAGGGTCACGGGCCTTCTGCATTCGGTGGCCAGCTTAATGTCTTCTATCATCTGTCCCATGGAAAGCTCGACGCTGACGAAGGCCTTGACCTTGTCCGCTGCGGCCGCAAGGGCCTTCTTGGGGAAGGGCCAGACTGTGATGGGCCTGATGAGGCCTGCCTTTATGCCCTTCTTTCTCAGGCTCACCACCGCGTTTTTGGCGACGCGGGAGGCTATGCCGAAGGCCACCAGGCAGTACTCGGCGTCTTCCATCATGTACTCCTCCCAGCGGGGCTCGTTCTCCTCGATGAGGGCATAGGTCTTGTAGCGCTCGATGTTTGTCTGCTCCAGCTCTTCGGGGTCGAGGTAGAGGGAGTTTACCACATTGTGAGGCCTCTTCATCTGAGTTCCGGTGAGGGCCCAGGGC
>JAFRWQ010000251.1 GCA_017437925.1 Bacillota bacterium | reverse complement strand
CTTCCCGAACCGCCTATGATCATAACGTTTTTATTCCGTGCAGTCTTGGGGTCTTTCGGGCGATTGGACATCATCAGGCGTTCCGTCTGCGTGAGAATGACGTTATTCTCAAACTTTGGATCGGCGTAGGGGGCAATATCTTCTGCCGTACCCCATCGGGCTGACCCGTATTCCATATTCTTCCGAAATTTCTTTGCGTTTTTCCCTTTGACATACACGACCAGCCGGATGATACCCGCGATCACAATACCCGCAAGCATGTCAGCTGGGTTGAAGCTGGGCAGAGGCGAGGAAAAGGCTTCTCCGAGACCTTGTGTGAGGAAACTGAGAAGCTTTGCGGATACGTCCACGCCCTCCGACAGCCGCCATGCCTGCCCGAGCTTTGTTGCTATGAGGGCAATGAACGCATACGGGAGATTGGGCAGCACGATCTTCTTTATATTCAGTGGCTTTCTCATATCTCCAGCCCCTTGTCCTTGTTGCGTACCTTCGCAATGTCCTTTGCGATCTCCGGTGCGCGGAGCGTTCTGAGCATCTTGATAACGGACGGCTTATCTTTGTTCTTTGCTTTTTTGCCGTTGTATTCGGTAAATGCCGCGGTAAGCGCATCCGCGTCACGAGCCTTGAAAAAGACGAGGTACTTGGGAATCTCGCCGGACTTGTCCTTCTTGATGGCGTAGTCCACACCATACTTTCGCGCCACGCGGTCGAAGCCCTTGATATTGCTTTCCGTGACTTCGATGTTGGCCACGCCTTGATTCTGTCCGACGAGCTGCTTTACCGTCTGCCTGCCGTTGGGCTTAATTTCCGACTTGGCTTGCTTATGCGCCTTACGGCTTGCAAGATATTTGCCTATTGCCGCTTTCAGCTCTCTGCCGGTCAGCTTTACCGCGGAAATAATTAAGGTGACTGCTCTGCCTTCCACTTCTTCCTGCATAGGGCATTCCTCCTTTCACTCGTAATAAAGCAGGCAGAATCATCGTTCTGCTGCCGGTGCCGCCTTGCTTTTGGTTGAGGTTTTGGCAGGGTCAGTGGGGATGGACATGATCCTGCTGCCCATCTTCAAAAACACTTCCGGCTGACGGAACTTGTCCTCATACTTCTTTTGCAATTCCTTGGGGAGAGAAGAAAAGTCTTCTTCGCCCAGACCGCAGATGAAGAACTTTCCGGCGATAATGTCGTAAATTTCGCCGTCTTCATCTCGCAGAGCGCGATTTAAAGTTTTTCCCTCCAGTTTGGCTTCTTCTCCGCAGATCAATGCCACAGGATCGTCATAGGGATAAACTGCCTGGATATATCCGTCTACAGCCTTCTGCATGGAGGCGAGATCTGGGCTGATCCTCTCCACTCGTGGATACTGTCCCGGTTCTACCAGTAGGACTTCAATGGTGTTGTCCGGAACCTTTTCTGCGGTGAGCTCTTTGCCTTCATTGCTCTCGAATTGCACGTCGACGAAATTATCCGCGTCCAGCACATGATCTCCTGCGTTCCACTGTTCGCTTACCATTTGTTCGGCTTCTTCTTTGGATGAGGCTTCTACGGATACGGTAAGCTTCAGCGTTTCGGTGATGGTCACGTCATACTCTTTCACGGGCCGTACCTCAAATGTCTTTCTCTGCCCGCAGAAGCGGAAAGATGAGTTCTGCCACGGCTTTCATCACTGCTTCAGCTTCCTCGGGAGACAATTCAGAGTTTTCGTCTTCTTCCGTATCCGGAATTTCGATGTCTTCATCAAAGGAATCATCAAATACGTCGCAATCTCCGCAGCAGTTGCAGTGGATGTGGATGTCGCCGTCGATCTTGATCGTTACGTTCATAAGGATACCTGCCTTTCTCAGCGCTCGTTCTGGCGCTGCCTTTTTTTCTGCCACTGTTCCAGCAGTTTGATAATGGTTTGCTGCATTTGCAGCGGTGTGTAGCTTCGGGGGAAATACTTGCGGAGGATATCACTTTTCAGCGTGATCCGGTCCAGCTCGTCCTTCTTTTCCTCTGACATGATGATGTACATGGCCTCCTGAGTACACTTGCCCTCGCGGCTGAGTTTCTTGAGCCGCTGCGCCTGGGACAGGGAAGGGGTGTTCTGCGAATAGTCCATGGCGTCAAGGAACTTTCTCTGTTCATCATGTGTGAGGTACGAAAGCTCCACCGCAGGACTGAACGCGATCTCCTTGCTGTCCACCTTTTCCTGCACCTCCGGCAAAAGCTCGGTAAGGCGGATATAACGGTGGACTTGTCTTTCACTCTCGTTAGCATCAGCGCCGACTTTTGCGACAGCCCATGACAACTTCTCGCCAACTTGGCGAGAAGTTGTTTTTTCCTCCAAATCCACACGTTTACCCTGATGCTTCAGCGCTTCCAACTTCATTTTGTAAGCCTGCGCCCGTTCCATGGGAGTTATCGTTTCTCTTTGCAAATTGCTGTCTACCATGAGAATTACCGCCTCATCATCGGTCAGGTTGCGGACGATTGCCGGGATGGATTTCAAGCCCGCAAGATCAGCGGCGTGAAGTCGTCTGTGTCCTGATACCATTTCATAGCCGCCGTCCGGCATAGGACGAATGATAGCGGGATTTAGGATACCCACCTGCATGATGCTGTCTATCGTCTGCTGCATCAGCTCATCATCAACCACCTTGAAGGGATGGTTCCTGAACGGACGAATCTCCGACAGCGGTATCTGCTGTACCTGTTCCCGTGTTTCCTGTTCTGGCACGGTCATCACCTCCTGAAATGCCAAAAGCCGCAGGTTGATGCCTGCGGCTTAAATAAATCCCTTCGACATGTCGTGATTGACAAGGCTTCGGAAGTAATTCCCGATTGTCAAAGGGGCGTTATACAAGGTTGCTAAGAGATACTGGCGCATATTGCGGATACGGGTGGTGTTTTCCTTCAGCCCATCCATGACGAAGCGGATGTGCTCGCTGTCCAGTTTCAGAAACTGACTCTTGACCACTTCGGCGGGCTTATCGTCCCCGGAGATGCGGACAGTGGCTTTGGTTGTGCAGACCACATCGACCATGAGCTCCAGGATCTCTGAAAGAGTGTCCCGATCATATGGAAAATCCAGCAGGAGCGTTTCATACGAGATGTTATCCATAATGAGATTTCTGTATTTCTCTCTCTGATCCGCTTCGCTTCTTTTCGGTTCCCGTTCATGATCCCTTCTGAACGAAGTGAAGAGAAAAGAATCAGTATCACTAAAATCAGTATTATTATTCTCAGTATTATTAGTGTGTGATTTTAATGATTCTTGATCTGTGAAAATCACATCTCCAGAAATGTGATTTTCACACTTCTTGAAATGTGATTCTGAGGGGAGAACGAAGTTTTTGACATAGATGAGATTGGGCTTGCCGAGTCCCTGCCGCTTGCGTTCTATGAGATGAGCTTTGCTTTCCAATTCATGCAGAAGCCTGCCGGCTTTCTGGTTGGCGCAGTTCATGGCGGCCCTAATATCCTCAATGGTGAAGATGATATACACGCGGCCTTCTGCATCCTGCCAGCCATTCCTTGCTGAAAGGCTCATGCGGTCAAGAAGCAGACCGTACAGTACTTTGGCTTCTGCGGAAATTTCCTTGAAGCGATCCTCGGTGAACAGCACTTTAGGGATGCGGTAGAAGGAGAACTGTTCCGCTTCTGCGCCGTAAAAGTAATCATACATCGGGATGGCCACGCTCCTTTAGAACTCCTACGGCACGCATGACATCCTTTGTACACCACCCGATACAGGGAGAATCACGCCCATATGGACAGTCTTTGCACTCCGAAATAGGAGCCCTGTTTTCTTTATCTTCAGCGCGGAACTGATCCGCGTTTCTTTGTTTCGTTGGCTTTTGCGGTACGGGGCAGCAGCAGCCGTCCGGATAGACGCACCCTTTTTTCCTGCCTTTCCAGTAGAGGCAGTACTGACAGTCATATACGTTGTAAGCCCACGATTTTCCATACGCTTTCACGGTAAGCACCTCCTTCCGCCCGCGTCAGGGCATGAAAAAAGCGCGTCCGCCAACCCAAGCGTCACTTTGGGTAAACAGACGCGCTATGTACAATAAACTATATTCAGATGTGCCAGTTTAGGACAAATTCAGACAGCTCTGTCATGCGATTATGCGATTATCGCTTCGAGATCTGCGGAGCCCGACGAGCGGCTTTGAGACCGCCGAAAAACGAACTTCTTGCTCTCCTGCATTTTCCGGAATTTCCCCCTTTTTTTAACTCAAAACCACTTCAAAACTGAGTTTTCCCCCATTTTTAACTCAAAAAAACAGTGTCAAAATAGAGTAAAGCACGACAAACTCGATCAAACTAAATCAAATATTTTGAAATAGCAAAACCCCGGACGGCCTTGATTTTCCGGGGTTTTTGACGGGTTTTGTTGTGGTTTGATAAGCCGATTATCTCTTCGAGAACTGCGGAGCACGACGTGCGGCTTTGAGGCCGTACTTCTTCCTTTCTTTCATCCTCGGGTCGCGGGTCATGAAGCCGGCGGCCTTGAGGGCGGGTCTGTTCTCGGGATCTGCCATCACCAGGGCTCTGCTGATGCCGTGGCGGAGGGCGCCGGACTGGCCGGTGGTGCCGCCGCCTTCTACGGTGGCGATGACGTCGAACTTTTCTTCAGCTCCGACGAGCTGGAGGGGTCTTCTGACCTCTCTCTTGAGGAGCTCCATGCCGAAGTACTCTTCAAGGGGCTTCTTGTTGACAGTGATGTTGCCTGTGCCGGGGACGAGCCTTACTCTGGCCACGGAAGACTTTCTTCTGCCGGTTCCGATGTACTGAATCTTTGCCATTTCGATCATTCCCTCCTATTAGAAATTCCAGACTTCAGGCTTCTGAGCCGCGTGCTTATGCTCGGGTCCGGCATAAACCTTGAGCTTCTTATACATCTGTCTGCCGAGGGGTCCCTTGGGCATCATGCCCTTGACGGCGTGGCGTATGATCTCTTCGGGGTCCTTTGCCTGGAGCTTCTCGAAGGTGATCTCCTTGAGCCCGCCGGGGTAACCGGAATGATGCTTGTAGATCTTCTTCTGTGCCTTCTTGCCGGTGACCTGGACCTAGTCGGCGTTGATGATGATCACGTAATCGCCGGTGTCGAGGAACGGGGTGAAGGTGGGCTTCTTCTTGCCGCGGAGGATCATGGCAGCTTCGGTGCAGAGACGTCCGAGGGTCTTGCCCTCAGCGTCGAGCACGTACCACTTTCTTTCGATCTCCGAAGGCTTTGCAATGTAGGATGACATTTCTTAACCTCCTTTGTCTACTCTGATGCTTCGCATCTTTTTCGACGCCTACTCAGATGTTCGTCACGCATCGGTTTCGGCACTGGTACTGTAACTCTCGGCCACGGCCGCTTAAGCAGCCTGCGCCTTTTGATGACTTGCGCGGCGCGCTCAAAGAGAGCGAACACAGTCGCGCTCAATTATTGTACTTGCAGGAGGGGATGATGTCAAGAAGAAAAATGCCGTTTTTCTTTGATCTTTCGCGGTTTTTCGTCATTTTACGCAGCTGAAGACCCGGCCTTCGGCCGCCATCCGAAGGACCACGGCGGGAAGTATGCCTTCGGCGTCGTAATAGGGGACGGCGGTCTTTCCGTCTTTTCTGATGTAAATGTTCCTGTAGTCCATCGAGGGATGCATGAAAAGGCTGCGGGCGTCGTCACCGCTTAAGGAGGCCAGGCGCTCCAGTATGCCATCTTTGTCGTACTCGGAATATACGTAGTCGGCGGGAGTTGGAAGGAAGACGACCTCCCTTTCGCCGTACATGCGGCGGTCGAGGGCCCTGTCGTTCTTGTGGTCGGGATGACACTGGTATATCAGGTCAAAGCTTTCCGCGGCAAGATCCGCCTGCTTCTTCGTCGCTTCGTAGTGGGGGAACTCCCAAAAGCTCACCTCGTAGCCCAGTCGCGAAGCGATGTCTTTCGCGTCGTTAAACTTCTGCACGATCTCGTCTTTGCTCAGGCCGCAGCGCTTTCCGAACTCATAGCCGTCGGCCGAGACCTCGTCCTTCTTCTGGTGAGAGAGGCCGTGAAGGCCGATCCGGCCGCCGCAGGCCGTCATGCAGTCGAGGGTGAAGACGAAATCGGCGTTGTAGAAGGAGACGTCGCGGCTTATGTCGTTCTTCACCGAAAGGCCGGGATTGACGTAGAGGGGGATCCAGGCGATGTAGTAGCCCTCGGTCACGGCGCTGAGGTATGACGCCATGACGCGGAGCTTTTGGAGGTTCTCGTGGGTGAAGCGGCCGTTGAGGCCCCCGTCGGCCATGATGTCCTCGAGCCTTATATAGCAGGGATCCTGAGCCTTTTCAAGGCCCTGCGGGACGGGCCATTCGGGCTCTTTTCTCTCCCAGACGAAGATCTTCTCTTCGTCCGTAAAGAGGACCTCAAGCCCCCAGGCGAGGGAGGCGTCGGCAAGGGATATGTATTCTTCCCCCTCGTATTCCCGCGGGGGAAAGAGCGGGGATGAGGGCAGCTCCGCTTCCCTTCCCAGGGCCTCCGATAAGGGCTTCCTTCCGATGTAGGGCCTGGTTCCGTAAAGCCTTACGGCGGCCCCTGTCTCTTCGCCCCCGTAAAGGACGGAGTATTCGCCGGAAAAGGCCGGGGGAAGGTCGACAGCCGGGGCCGGCTCTTCCTTCTTACCGCAGGAGGACAGGACGGTAAGCAAAACAAGCGCCGCGGCCAGGACTGCCGCCGCGGTCTTTATTCTTTTGCGCTTTTTATCGGTAAGCACCCTTATCCCTCCCGCTGTAATATTCATTTGATTATATCATGTTCAATAGGGTGGATTTCAAGGAAAACCGCCTTTTTGCTTGCGCTTAAGGCCTTACTGCCTTATCATATTCCCAGCGGCCGCGGGCAGAAGCCCGAAAGGCCATGAAAGGAGAAGCATGAAAGACCTTTACGATCTGTTCCAAAACGAGAACGAATACTCCGACTTTGACCTTGACGGGGCCTGCGTGAGGCTCTCAAAGGCCGTTCAGTGCAAGAGCGTTTCGGACTGCGAGGATCCGGCGCCCTTTTTCGCCATCCACAAGCTCATACAGGAGAGCTTCCCCCATGTGATGAAGGCCGGGTCCTTCGAAGCTGTGGGAAGAAGCGTCCTCATCACCCTTCCGGGGCTCGATCCAACCCTTAAGCCCGCCCTCTTCATGTCCCACATCGACGTGGTGCCCGTGGTGGAGGGTACCGAAAAGGACTGGACCTACGACGCATATTCCGGCGCCATCGCCGAGGGCTGCATCTGGGGCCGCGGGACCCAGGACATCAAGGTCCAGGTCTTCGGAGAGCTTGAGGCCATGGAATACCTGCTGGCTCAGGGAAAGAAGCTGCGCCGCACCGTCTACTTCGCCTTCGGCCAGGACGAAGAGACCTTCAACACCGGCGCCCAGGCAATCTCTGACCTCTTAAAATCGAGGGGCGTGAGCCTTGAGTTCCTTCTTGACGAAGGAGGCGGCGGAGTCGACAGCGGCGAAAAGTTCGGCGCTCCCAGCTGCACCGTCGGCATCATAAATCTCATGGAGAAAGGCTACGCCGACCTTAAGCTCAGCGTTGAGAGCAAGGGCGGCCACTCCAGCAGGCCTTACGGCGGCACCTCCCTTGAGAGGCTCAGCAGGGCTATCACGAAGATCTGCGACAGGCCCTTTGAACCTGTGATCTCAAAGACCCTCCGGGCTACCTTCGAGGCCGTAAAGCCCTACGTCACCGAAGAACCCTTAAAGGCCCTGCTTTCCGATATCGACGCCAACGAGGAAAAGCTGGCCGCCTACTGCAGGGACAACAAGGACCTCTTCCCCTACGTCATAACCACCATCGCTCCCACCATGATCAGCGGAAGCAGCGCCGCTCCCAACGTGATGCCCCAGAACATGAGCGCCGTGATCAACTTCAGGCTGGCCGCCGGCTGCGATCCCGAAAAGCTCATGGCCCGCTGCCGCGAAGCGGTGGGCGACGAAAGCGTAAAGATGGAGTTCCTGCAGGCCAACGCGGCCTCGGCCGAAGCAAGATCCGACGGCTTCGGCTACGCAATGCTGAAGGAAGCCCTGGAGCATTATTACAAGGACGTGGTCTTCCTTCCGTCCATCACCGTAGGAGGCACCGACGCCCACTGCTACGAGCAGATCTGCGACACCTGCCTGCGCTGCGGTCCCTTCATCATGCCCAAGGACGAGCAGGGCGCCCACGGGACCGACGAAAAGATGCGCATACGCTCCTTCGCCCAGGGCATAAGGACCCTGATCCGCCTCATGGAAAACACCTGCATGGAATAGAGGCGACATATAAAAAAAGATGCGGAGCCCGCCGAAGGCTCCGCTTTTTACATGTTTTAAGTTATGATATCGGAAAGATCCAGCCTTCCCGATAACAGTGAGAGCTGATCATCCGGGTATCAGCAGGTCGTCAAGGTCTTGGTATCAGTAAGTCCTGAAAATCCTTAGAAGCTCATCCCTGTCTGAGGTCTTCGTGAGGGCCAGCCTCAGCAGCATCGCCGCCTTCTGGGGCGGCAGGTTGCCCGCGGCTATGCCTCCCATCCTGTCAGCGCCGTTTTGGGTCACAGCGCCGGAATTGATGCGGGTGGAGACGACTACGGGGATATCAAGCTTTGAGAGGGCTTCGCCCACCTTGCGGCTCTGGCCTCCCGCTCCTGCGGAGGCCAGGACCAGGCCTTTGGCTCCGTCCGCCAGCCTTTCGGCCAGGACGGGGTCACAGTCTATGTGAAAGTATAAGACCCTTACAACGGGAAGGCTCTCAAGGCCTTCAACTGAAAATTCGCTTTTAAGGGTATGGGGACGGCAGCTGTCGTAGTACCAGAATATCTCTTCGTCGCGTATCACCCCCAGCAGGCCTCCCTCCACCTCGCCCAGGGCGTTCAGCATGTAGGAGCTCCTCTTCTGCACGTCGCGGCCCCCGTATATGCGGTCAAGCATGACGACCATGACCCCCCTGCCCCGGGCTTCTGGGCAGGCTGCTGTGAGCACGGCCTGGTAAAGGTTCATGGGACCGTCGGCGGAGATCGCGGTCGCGGGCCGCATGGCCCCCGTTATGACCACGGGCTTGTCGGTCTTCACCGTGAGATTTAGGAAAAAGACGGTCTCGTCCATCACGTCGGTGCCGTGGGTTATCACAAAGCCCGCGACCTTCGGATCTTCAGCCAGCTCGTTTACGCGCTTTGCCAGAGTGATGAGCTCCTTATCGCTCAGGCTGTCCGAGGGGACGTTGCATACCTGCTCGGACCTGAGCTCTGCCAGCATTTCTATGCCTGGCACCGAGGCTATTATCTCGTCCAGCGAGATGGATCCCGCGGAGTAACCGGTGGTCTTTCCCGCCGCGCCTTTTCCGGATATGGTCCCGCCGGTGCCGAGTATGTATACGACCTTGGGGTCTTCGTTCATATTCCCTCCGTTTTCGTCAAAAAGAGCCCGCGAATCGCGGGCCCGGTCTGTTTGCGTTCTATTAAAGGACTTTAAGGCGCTCGACGGCTTCCCTTACCATGTCGCCCATGGACTGGGACCTGACTCCTATGACCTGATTGCTGCAGTGGCTCACGGGCAGCAGCAGCTTTAGGGCGCCGCACTGTCCCACGGCAAGAGCCATGGCGGGAGTCACCTCGCCCAGAAGGGAGTCCGCTATCGCGATCCCTATGGGGCCCGCTATGACGTCGGCGTCGCGGCAGGCGACTATGACCGGGTTCTCGCCGGTCGCGCCCTGGTCGGCTCCGGCCTTCAGCATTGCTGCGGTAGCCACCGCGTTGGTCCCCACGGCTGTGATCTCAAAGTCCAGCCCTTCGCTTTTTACGGCCTCGACCAGAAGCTTTCCCAGCCTTCCGCCCTGTCCGTCTATAACGACCAGTTTTTTCATAAGCGCCTCCGTATCAATATCTGTCCACATTTTAACACAGAGCGAGGCCGGGGGCAATGGCGGCGTCCCGCGGGCTCAGGCTCATATTTTGGAGTAGGAGAACTGGCCGTCGGCCGCCACCGTGCCGTCGCTGTGGTAAAGCTCCACCGCGATTATGCAGGTGCGGGACCCTCTGTGGCGGACTTTGGCGCGGCAGTACAGGCAGCCGTCGGGCTCTTCGGTGCTGACGTAGTACTGCAGGCTGCAGTTCTGGGTCACGTACATGGCTCCGGTCGCCCTGGCGCAGGCTCCCGCCACCGCGTCGCCCAGGGAGTTGTAGGCTCCGCCGGTCATGTGGCCCAGCATGTCGGTGAGCTCGGGACGGTATTTGAGGAAGCCCTCGGCCGTCTTGGGTCCGGCCTTGGTCACGACTATATCAAGAAAGTTTGAATAAGGTATGTTTTCCATAATGACCTCCATGGGCGGATAAAGCCGCCATGTATATTATATCCCCCCGCGCTTTCGTTTCCAGTATTTTTTGGAATTGGAAGAAAGCTTGAAAGCTTGCCCTTTTCATGGTTTAATACATAGTAGTGAAAGATGCGCCGGCGCCCGAAGAGCCCGGCTTAAGTACCATAGAACGGGGCCTGAAGGCCCGAAGGAGATGGCTAATGATGATACTGCCCTACGGAAAGACCGGAATGCCCTTTGAAGAAGGCGGCGCCCCCGTATTAAGATCCGACGTGTCTGCCCTTAAAAACGAGACAGGAGGGAGAGAGCTGGTCAGGCAGGCTCTGGAGCATCCCATAGGCTCCCCCCGCTTAAGGGAGCTTGCTGAAGGCAAAAAGACCTGCTGCTTCATCATCTCCGACCATACCAGGCCCGTGCCCAGCAAGGACATAGTTCCCGAGATGCTGGCAGAGATCAGGGCCGGGAATCCCGACATCGACATCACCTTCCTTGTCGCCACCGGCTGCCACAGAGGCACAAAGCCGGAAGAGCTCAGAGCCAAGCTGGGAGATGAGATCTTCGAGAGCGAGAAGATACTTGTCCACGACTGCGACAGCGAGGACAACGTGGCCGTGGGCGTCCTGCCCTCGGGGGCTCCCCTGGTCCTCGACAAAAAGGCCCTGGACGCGGAGCTTCTGGTCGCCGAAGGCTTCATAGAGCCCCACTTTTTCGCGGGCTTTTCGGGAGGGCGCAAGAGCATACTCCCCGGCATCTGCGACCGCGTCACCGTCCTGGGAAACCACTGCGGAGCCTTTATCGACAGCGCTTTCGCCCGCACCGGAATACTTGAGAACAACCCCATCCACGAGGACATGGTAAGCGCCGTAAGGCAGGCCGGTCTCGACTTCATAGTCAACGCCATAATTGACGAGGACAAGAAGTGCGCCGCAGCCTTCGCGGGAGACCCCATAAAAGCCCACGAAGCAGGCTGCAGGGAGCTGCTCAAGTACTGCCAGATCAAAACAAAGCTCTACGACATCGTGGTCACCACCAACGGAGGCGCCCCCCTCGACCAGAACTTCTACCAGTGTGTCAAGTGCATGACCGCAGCCGAAGCCGCCTGCCGCGAGGGAGGAGTGGTCATCGCCCTCTCCGAGTGCGCCGACGGCATAGGAGGAGACGATTTCTACGCCCAGATGTCCACAGAAGAGACCGCGCAGGAGCTCTACGACAGGCTCACCGCCGTCCCGAGGGACAAGACCGAGCCCGACCAGTGGCAGAGCCAGATCTTCGCGAGGGTCCTGGCCCACCACACTGTCATAGTCGTGACCCGCCCCGAGCTCAAAGAGATCGTTGAAAAGAGCAAGTGCCTCTACGCCGCGACCGCCGACGAAGCCCTTGCTATGGCAAGAGCCCTCAAGGGCGAAGGCGCGAGCCTTGCCGTCATCCCCGACGGAGTCTCCGTCATGGTAAAAGCGGAGGAATGACCTTCCCCCGCTTTAAGCCTTACATTTACCGAGTTTTTATCGATCGAACTTTCTGAGGATCTCCCCGGGAAGCTCGCCCGTGTGCTCTCCGTCCTTTATCACGGTCACCCCGTTCACAATGACCCGGCTTATGCCTTCCGGGTAGCGGTGGGGATCGCTGAAGGTGGAGAGTTCTTTTATAGTGTCCGGATCGAATATCACGAGATCGGCGTGATAACCGGGCTTTATGAGGCCCCTGCCCTCTATGCCGAAGCGCTCGGCGGGCATCTGAGTCGACTTGTGCACAGCCTCCTCCAGGCTCATCAGCTTCTTTTCCCTCACGTAATGACCCATGATGCGGGGATAGTTGCCGTAGTAGCGGGGATGTATCCTGCCCTCGGAAAGAGGCCCGTAGGTGGCGCAGGCCCTGCCGTCGGTGCCGAACATGGCGTCGGGATGGGTCATGACGGTCTCAAGGTCCTCGTCGCACATGCCTATCCATATGCTCTTGACTGAGGCGTCCTCGTCCACCATGAGCTTGACCACGGCCTCGTAATCGGTAATGCCCAGCTCCTTTGCTATGGAGGATATGGTGCGGCCTTCAAAGCGCTTGTTGGCCTCGGTCTTAAGGCTCGCTATGCTCACAAGATCGCCCCAGCCGTCGCATATCATTATGCTCTCCCAGCCCTCGACTCCGTGCTCCATGTCGTAGAGGGCTTTTGCTCTAAGCTCGGGGTCTTTCAGCCTCTCACACATGATGCGGGGGCCGTCCTTCTTGACCCAGGGCGGTATGTTGTTGATGAGGCCGGCTCACCAGGCAGTGTAGGCGTAGACGTCAAAGCGCACGTCCAGGCCTTCGGCCCTGGCTTCGTCTATGAGCCTTAAAGCCTCCTTCACCTTGCCCCAGTTGGGCTTGTACTTGGCCTTGAGGTGGGAGATCTGGATGCTGACCCCGGTATTCCGGGCTATGTCTATGATCTCTTTGATGTTTTCTATGAGGAACTGTCCGGCATCCCTCATGTGGATGGTGAAGACCTTGTTCCTCTCTTTGAGCAGCCTGCAGAACTCGTAGACTTCTTCGTCGTGCAGGTGGTTCAAGGGCTCATACTCAAAGGCTGTGGACATGCCGAAGAAGCCGGCGTCGAGCTCGGCGTTGAGCAAGCCCTTCATGCGGTCCATCTCCTCTTTTGAGGGCATGCGGTCGTCAAAGCCCATGACTCCCACGTGTATCATGCCCATGCCCACCAGAGGTACTATATTGTAGGAGAGCCCGTCCCTTGCGGTCCACCTGAGGTACTCGTCCTGGCTCTTGAAGTGCCAGAACTTCTGCTTTTCCTCGTCCAGGACTATGGTGTTGGCCAGGTAGTGGACCAGGTCGTCGTAGTGGTCTTCGGTGATGGGGCCCGCGGTGAAGCCGCAGTTTCCGGTGACTTCCGTGGTTATGCCCTGGCGGACCTTGCTCTCCCCCCTCTTGTTCTGAAAGAGGGTGAAGTCGGTATGGCCGTGGGCGTCTATGAAGCCGGGACAGACCACCTGACCTTCGGCGTCGATGGCGGGCATGCCTTCTTCCGCAAGGCCCGTCCCCACCTTTTCGATGAGGCCGTTCTTTACCAGTATCTCGCCTTCAAAGCGGTCCTTTCCGCTGCCGTCCACTATGACGGCGTTCTTAATGACGTACTCCTGCATAGGCGCCTCCCTTTATTTGTCGAACTTTCTCAGTATCTCTCCGGGGAACATTCCGCTGTGCTCGCCGTCGACTATTACGCTGACGCCGTTGACTATGACCCTGCTGATGCCCTCGGGATAGTGGTGGGGGGAGCTGAAGGTCGATACTTCGCGTATCCTGTCGGGATCGAAGATCACCAGGTCCGCGTGGTAGCCGGGCTTGATGAGGCCTCTTCTGTCTATGCCGAAGCGCTGGGCGGGCAGCTGGGTGGACTTGTGTATGGCCTCCTCCAGGCTCATAAGCTTCTTTTCGCGCACGTAGTAGCCCATGATGCGGGGATAGTTGCCGTAGTAGCGGGGATGGACGCTGCCGGAAGAAAGGGGCCCGTAGGTGGCGCAGGCTCTTCCGTCGGTACCGAATATGGCGTCGGGATGGGTCATGACCGCCTCCAGGTCGTCGTCGCACATGGCGTGCCACACGCACTTGACAGAGGCGTCCTCGTCCACCATGAGCTTCACCACGGCCTCGTAGCCGGTGATACCCAGTTCTTCAGCCATCTGGGCTATGGTCCTGCCCTCAAAGCGCTTGTTTGCCGCGGTCTTGAGGCTCGCGATGCTGACGCAGTCGGCCCAGCCCTCGCTCTTCATTATGCTGTCCCACTCCTCAAGGCCGTGCTCCATGTCGTAAAGAGCCTTTGCCTTAAGCTCGGGGTCCCTCAGCCTTTCGCACATGATGCGGGGGCCGTCGTTCTTGACCCAGGGCGGTATCAGGTCTATGAGACCGGCGCCGTAGGCTGTGTAGGGATAGACGTCGAAGCAGACGTCCAGTCCCTCGGCCTTCGCCTCGTCTATGAGCCTTAAGGCTTCCTTCACCATGCCCCAGTTGGGCTTGAAGCGGGCCTTAAGATGGGAGATCTCGACCTTGCAGCCGGAGTTCCTGGCTATCTCGATCGCTTCCTTCACGTTGTCTATAAGGTGCATGCCCTCGTTTCTCATGTGTATGGTGAAGATCTTGTCCCTGGCCTTCAGGACCTTGCAGAGCTCCCAGACCTCCTCGGGATAGAGGGTGTTGCAGGGCTCATACTCGAAGGCGGTGGACATGCCGAAGAAGCCGGCGTCCAGCTCGACGTTGAGCATGTCTTTCATCTGCTGTAGCTGGGCTTCGTCGGGCATGCTGTGGTCGAAGCCCATGACTCCCACGTGTATCATGCCCATGCCCACCAGAGGTACTATGTTGAAGGACAGGCCGTCCCTTGCGGACCAGCGGAGGAACTCGTCCTGGCTCTTGAAGTGCCAGATCTTCTGGAGCTTTTCGTCCAGGACTATGGTGTTGGCCAGGTAGTGGACCAGGTCGTCGTAGTGCTCCTCGGTGATGGGGCCCGCGGTGAAGCCGCAGTTTCCCGTTACCTCGGTGGTGATGCCCTGGCGGACCTTGCTCTCGCCCCTGTGGTTGGTGAAGAGGGTGAAGTCGGAGTGGCCGTGGCCGTCGATGAAGCCGGGGCAGACCACCTGCCCTTTTGCGTCGATGGCGGGCATACCCGGGACGTCGTACTCGTCCCCTATGCCCTCGATGAACCCGTTCTTGATGTAAACGGTGCCTTTATACCTGTCCGCTCCCGAACCGTCTATGATCACCGCGTTTTTGATTATGTATTCTTGCATTGCGTTCTCCTTGCCATCTATCTTAAGCCCGGCCGCCCGTCATTTCACCCTGAACGTGACTTTGCCGTCCAGGGGGAAGACCGGCCGCCTGATGCGTCTGTATTCGAAGCTTGAAAGATCTCCGGCGTGTATGCCGGGGGTCTCCACAGGTATGATGAGCCCCGCCCTGCTTTCAAAGTAGTCTCTGAAATGATGGGAGGATTTTATGACCACATACCTGTAATCGTTGATATCCGCCCCCGAAAGGGCGATGAGCCTGTCGTCTAAGGTCTGCTTGGGGACCGAGCCAACCATGACTTCCACATTGCCGGTCTTAAGCCTTACGGTCTTGCCGAACTCTCTTGCTACCCCCATGTGCATGGGGGCGTTGGAGACGGTGTGGCCGTCGCAGACCGATATGACCCGGGCGTTCCTGAGCATCACGGGCTTTCCGTGAAGGCCTATGCGCTTTCCGCCCACGGCGATGTCAAGGACAGCTCCGGCTCCCGCCCTTGCCAGGGTATCCGCGGCCTCGGGGTCGCAGATGAAGCAGAAGAGGCTCCTGGGAAGATCCCGCTTTAAGAACTCGGAGAGAAGGTGGGTGCCGTCTCCCGGGGCTCCTCCACCGGGATTGTCCGAGGATTCGGTCATGAGGACGTATCCCCCGCCTTTATATGCGAGGGCCGCGTCAAAGGCCTCGGCGGGGCTTATGAAGCTTCCCTTAAAGTCGGACCTTCTTTCCCAGACGAAAGCCGCCAGCTCTTCAGCCGCCTTTTTCGCCTCTTCTTCATCCCAGGCGACTGCCGCTGCCGACGCCCCGGTGCGGGGAAGGTCGGCGTAGGCGAAGCCGTGGAAGAAGCTCGCGTCTATCAGGCCTTTTTCCTTAGCGTAAGCGGCGAAGTGTTCCTTTATGGGAAGCATGGGGGCTTCCTTAGTATAGCCGAATAGAGGCGAGACGAGCATGGGAAGCCTCACGACGGCGGTCTTTGCTCTTTTTCCGCTCTCAAGGGACTCGGCCAGGGTCTTCATGGCCAGTTTTCCCGCTTTTGCCTGGTCGCTGTGGGGGTATTCCTTGATGCCGAAGAGGCCGTCCGAAAGCTCCGCCATCTCGCCGCTCAGGTTCCCGTGCAGGTCCATGGGGACGGTTATGGGCATATCGGGCCCCACCAGCTTTCTGAACTCCCGCAAAAACAGGGTCTCGACGTCGTCTGTCCCTTCGGCGCAGCCCGCCCCGTGAAGGACGAAGCATATGCCGTCTATGGAGTCTTTGCAGGCCTTAAGACCCTCGAGCACTGTATCGAGGCACTTTTCAAGGCAGTCCCTGCTGAGAGGCGGCCCCGCCTTTTCGACGCAAAGGGAGGGGACGAGCTCTATCCCCCTCTTTTCCGCCTCCTCTATGATGCCGCCCAGATACTCGGGGGTCCCTCTGAAAGCCCCAAGAGCTTTTTCGGGCCTTATGACTGCCCCCATCCTCTCCAGGTCTTCAAATTCCATGACCCCGGGCGCGAAGCTGTTGCATTCGTGGCATATCTTTCCCGTGAAAACTCTCATGCCTGCCCCCTTTGGGACCGGGTCCCGGCTTCCTTAAAAAAGCCGGCTGCCGAATACGACAGCCGGCATGTTGCTGGACTATGTCTGTTTAGCTTTTGTTATTAGTTGTTCCAGCTCCACTCGTAGATCGGGAACTCATGGTTGACGTCGGTGAGGAAGCTGCAGTTGAGGTTCTTATCCCACGCGACGACCTGCTGCTTGTGGAACAG
>JAFRWQ010000250.1 GCA_017437925.1 Bacillota bacterium | reverse complement strand
GACCGAAAAGAAGCGGGCCATGACCCTGCCCATCTCGACCCAAAGATCGCGGTAATAATTGTCCTTTTCGATGAATTTATCGCGCTCGTAGCGCTCCTGGGCGAAGGCTCTCACGACTCTGACTCCGGTCAGGTTCTCCTGGACCAGGGCCGAGACCTGTCCCTCCACCTCGTCGCAGTGTTCAAAGCCGGCGTGCATCTTTTTGCCGAAGCGCACGGTGAAGCCCAGTATCACCGGCACCATGCTGAGGCCTATGAGGGTGAGCCTCACGTCCATGCGCAGCATGAAGCAGACGGACAGGGCGATCAGTATCACTATCCTGATGACGTTGGACAGCTGCATTGAGACGAAGCGCCTCACGTTCTCCACGTCGGAGGTGCAGCGCTGTATCAGGTCGCCGGTGTGGTTCTTCATGTGCCAGGCGTAGGGCAGTCGCTCGATGTGGCTGAAGAGGGAATCGCGCATGGTCTTGACCAGGGTCTCTGCGCCTCTGTTGTTGAGGACTCCCACCAGGTACTGGGAGACGCTGCGTATGACCGCTATGATGACCAGGGCCAGGGCCATGATCCACAGGTGTTCGCCCAGGTAGGCAAAGCCTCCGAAGCGGTCGGCAAGGGCTATCGCCCAGGCGGGAAGATCCGGATCAAGCCCTCCTATGGCATAGTCGATGGCTGCCCTGATGATCTGGGGGCTTATCATGTCCGCGAGGGAAACGACGGCGGAAGCCAGTATGCCCATGACAAACCAGCGCTTGCTGCCTTTCAGAAAGCGCAGGAGCAGTCCGGTATTGCTTTTTCTGCCGGTTTTTGGACTCTTGTTCATCACTGTTGATTTTATATCACCGGGGCGTTTCTGGCAAGACGGGCGAGGACCGCGGCATGCGGAGTCAGTCAGACCGGATATGCCGAAATACGGGGCGGCAGGCCCGATCGGACGCGAAGGCGTAAAAACGGCAGGGCTTTCGGCCCTGCCGTTCCTTTGTTATGGTCTTAAGCTTTACTTTGCCAGCTCCCTGTAGAGCATGGTCACGACCTCTGCCCTGTAGGAATCCCTGTTCGGACTGAAGGTGGTCGGAGTCGTTCCCTCGACTATCTTCTTCTCCACCGCCCAGAGTATGGGAGCGTAGTAGTAATCGCTCTCTTCAACGTCGGTGAAGGGGTTGGTGTCGCCCACCCCGGGCTCGCCGGCGTTCCTGTGCAGGAAGGTCACGGCCTGGCCTCTGGTCACGGTACGGTCGGGTCTGAAGGTGGTGGGGGTGGTCCCCTCGGTTATTCCGTTGACGTAGGCCCAGAGCACAGCGTCATAGTAGTAGGCGCTTTCGGAAACATCCTCGAAGGGCATCTCTCCGCTGACCTTGGGCGAGCCCGCGGCCCTCCAGAGGAAGGTCACGAAGTCGGCCCTGGTGGTCGGGGCCATGGGGCTGAAGGTGGTCGGGCTCGTTCCTTCGGTTATGCCCTTTTCAACGGCCCAGTATACCGGGTCGTGATAGTAGGCGTCCCCGGGAACGTCGGTGAACTTCTCCTTTTCTTCGGGCATCTGCTCGGGTTCCGAAGATGAGCCGGAGGATCCGCTTCCGGATGATGAGCCTCCGCCGCCCGAAGTCTTTTTCTTGCTCTGCGCGGTGACGGTGACGTCGGATGCGGGCATCGCGACGGAAGTGCTCTCGGCTGATGCGTCCTCAAACTCGACTCCTTCGGTATCGGATGTCCAGCCGGTGAACTGGTAGTTGGTCTTTGATGTCCAGGTCACGGTGACGGTCTCGCCCTCTTTGGCGGTATCCTTGTCGGCGGTGCCGTCTTTCACGGTGATACTGTATCTCGGGGCATTGAAGCTCACCGGGATCTCGATCACGGCGTCTTCGTAGTTGTCCGAGCTTACGGTGACCGTGACGGTCGCGCTTCCTCCGTCCTCGGCTCCCATGACTTCAGCGGTGATGCTGCCGTCGTCATTTACGTTCAAAGTCACGGAATCATCGCTGCACTGAGCTGAAATATTGAGGTTATGAGCGTCTTCGGGAATGCCGCTTACAGAGATCTCAAACTCTCCGTCGGTCGGGGCTTCGGCCGCGTCCGCGCTGAGCTGCGGGGCGTCGGCTTTTCCTACCTGCACGGTCAGGCTCACGCTCTTGTCCTTGTATGTTACGGTGACCGGGATCTGATCTCCGACCTCGTCAAATACTTCGGGCTCTATGACCAGCTCGCCCGGATCGACGGGGTCTATGACCGTGCCGTCGGCGAAGACCGCCCTGAGGCTGACGCTTTCTTTATCGAAGCTGTCGCCGTACTGATAGACGGTGACGGCTGAGCCGGTAGCCAGCTCTATGGATTCCAGGCTGTTGGCCAGCACATTGATGGTGATGCTGCCCGTCGCGGGGGTATAATTGTTGTTTTGGGGATCGAAGGTCCAGCTGTATAGGTTTTCTCCCGCGGTAAAGCTCTGGCCCGCGTCGAGGGCGAGCTGCCCTTCCGAAGCCTGAGGCGTGCAGTCGCCGCTGAGCACGACCTCGGCGATGGGTGTGGACTCAAAGATCTTTTCGGGACTTGAGACCGCCACGTTCTCCGCTTCTGCCTGAGCCTTGCCGATCTCAAATCTGCCGGAAACGCTGCCGGTGTAGTTGCCGATCCCGGTGGCGGTGACTGCGGCGTCGCCCGCATCGGTATTATTCTGATAGCTTAAGGTGTAGTCGGTGTCCTTGATGAGGAGCAGGTCACCCAGGTTCACCGAAGGCTCGGGAGTATGGGGCTGCCCGTTGTAGGTGACGTCAGAGATCGAACTCATCACCGCGTCATTAAGGCTTGCCGCATTGACGGTGACCGTTATGCTGTCGGCAGCCGACTCGTAGGCCCCGTCCTCCGCCGCTGCAGCGGTGATCACAGCGTCGCCGACTCTGACGATGGTGACTTCGCCGCTTTCTGAATCGACGGTGACCACTTCCTCATTGCTGCTGGTGAAGGTGACAGCGGTCTGTGCTCCGGTCACCTCAAGGATAAAGTCGGGATCTCCGTAGATCACGGTAAGGTCTTCGCCAAGGCTTATGGTCTGCTGTCCTTTGCTCACATTGACGGTGAAGACATCATCAAAACCTCCGCAGCTTACGGTAACCATTACTTCCTCGCCGGCAGTATCAAAGGTCTCGGGAGAGACCGTGTATCCGGTGACGGGCACGGGATCGCCGTAGGCGTAACTGCCCATCACGACCATGCCTTCAGTGACAAGGCTTTCTCCGACAAGGTAATCCTTCTTGGTCGGAAGCTGGGTCACTTCTATGCCGGTGAGGCTGTTGGCCAGGGCGGTTATTTTGACCGAAGCCTGTCCAATATAATAGTTTTCGTTATCGCCGGGGTCCACGGACAAATTGACCGCATTCCGCCCCTCGACGAAAACGTGGTCCGGAGTAACAGGCGCGATGACAGCGCCTTCCGGAACGACAGTCCCGCTGAACGTCAGGTCTCCGAAGGACATGCCCTCATAGACGGTCCCGGGCTCCCAGCTTATATCTTCAGCCGTCGCCTCCGCCTGGCGTATGGTGAAAAATGCATCATTGCTTCCGGTGAAGTTGCCCTTGCCGGTGACGGTGACGACCCCTTCTCCCACATTTATGTTTTCGGCCCAGGACAGGGTGTAGTCGGTATCTTTAACGAGAGTATTGCCATTATAGGTCACGGCGGGTTCCGGCTTGTGGCTTTCTCCGTTGTAGGTCACGGCTTCGATCTGGGCGATCTCGGCGTCCGCTATATCCGCAGCGTTTACGGTAACGCCCACCGTCGCCGTCGCTGAGGCGTATTCGTTTGTCTCGGCCGCTGTCACGGTGATATCAGCGGTGCCGACTCCGTTGGCGGTAAGACTGCCGTCAGACGAGACGGAGACCACGTCTTCATCGTTCGATGCGAAGCTCAGATCGGTCTGAGCGCCTGAAACAGTGACGGTCCCGCCCGCGCCAAGGTAGGTCAGTGGACCGTCCACTGAGGCGCTGATAGTCTGGGTCTTAAGGGAGACTTTCACCGTGAAGTCATCAGTGAAGTTTTCATAGCTTACGGTGACGGCGACTTCCTCGCCGGCAGTGCCGAAGGTCGTGGGGGATACAGTGTACGAGCTGACAGCGGCACTGCTTCCGTCGGCATAGGATGCTGTCACCACCATACCCTCAGTATTAAGGCTTTCTCCGACAAGGTATTCCTTCTTGGTCGGAAGAGTGGTCACTTCGATCCCGGTAAGGGTATTCTCAAGGGCAGTTACGCTTATCACCGCCGAACCATCGGTGTAATTGCCGGATGCAGAGCTTGGCGGGCTTATGAGCAGGCCTACCGTATTGCTGCCCGGGACAAGGGATGCCTGGCTCTCGACCGCAGTGATGGAAGAACCTTCGGGAACGGTAGTGCCGCTGAACGCCAGATCTCCGTAAGACATGCCCTCATATATCGCCTCATTGGTGCAGACTATTTCGGATGCAGTTGCCGCCGCTTTTTCTATGGTGAACTCCGCGCTCTTGGCGCCGGTGAAGTTGCCCTTGCCGGTGACGGTGACCGACGCGGTTCCTGCATCGGTATTATCGGCCCAGGACAGGGTGTAGTCGGTGTCCTTAACGAGAGTTTTGCCGTTAAAGGTCACGACGGGTTCAGGCTTATGCTCTTCTCCGTCGTAGGTCTCGGCCCCGATCCCGCCGATGTCGGCATTTGCCATATCGGCCGCGACGACTGTAATGTCGACTGTGATCGATGCGGACTCGTAGGTCTCATCTCCGGAAATGTTCACGGTCACCACGGTGGAGCCGACGCCGGTAGCGGTGAGCTTGCCTTCGGCGTCGACGGTGACAATGCTGTCGTTGCTGCTGGAAAAGCTGACCGTACCAACGGCCCCTTCTATGCCTATGGACACTCCGCTGTCTCCGTAGGTCAGGTCGTCGGGTTCGTCCACAGCGATGTTCTGGGGGATCTTGGTGACCTCGACAGTGAATTCATCCGAAACCTGTCCGCAGCTTACGGTGACGGTGATCTCTTCTCCGATCTCGTCAAAGACCTCTGGGTCGATATCATAATCGGTCAATTCCGCGGGATCTCCGTATGCGTAGTTTCCCATCACGACCATGCCCTCGGTCTCGAGGCTGCTGCCTATATAATACGTTGTTTTGGTCGGAAGAGTGGTCACTTCGATCCCTGTAAGGGTATTCTCAAGGGCAGTTACGCTTATCACCGCCGAACCATCGGTGTAATTGCCGGATGCAGAGCTTGGCGGGGTTATGCAAAGCTCAACTTCATTGATGCCTGCGGTAAGAGTCGCCTGGCTCTCGACCGCAGTGATGGCCGACCCTTCCGGAACGACAGTCCCGCTGAATGTGAGATCGGAAAGGGACATTCCCTCGTAAACGGTCCCGGGCTCCCAGCTTATATTCTCGGCAGTCGCCACCGCTTTTTCTATGGTGAACTCCGCGCTCTTGGCGCCTGTGAAGTTGCCCTTGCCTGTGACGGTCACTTTCGCTTCGTCTCCGGCGTTGATGTTTTCGCTCCAGGACAGGGTGTAGTCGGTGTCCTTAACGAGAGTTTTGCCGTTAAAGGTCACGGCGGGCTCCGGCTTATGCTCTTCGCCGTTGTAGGTCTCGGCTTCGATCCCGCCGATCTCGGCGCCTTCTATCGACGCGGCAACAACATAGAACGTATAACTTGTGCCAGTTGCCTCATTATGGTTTGCGTCCTCTGCGGCGTTTGCGGTGATGAGAGTATTTCCGACAGCGACGATCGTAATGGTTCCGTCAGCGGCAACCGTTGCAACTCCCGGATCAGAGCTGCTGTAGGTAATATTGTCTGCTCCGCTGGCGGGATAGCGAAAGGGGTCCTGGCCATAGGTCCTTTGTACCTCAAAGGAAGGGAAGCTGAGCACAGGGGTCGCCTTGTTTATGGTGAATTCGGCGTCCTTCGTCGAACCGGCGTAGACGCCCAGACCGCTGAGACGGACCGTCGCGGTACCGGCATTGGTGTTGTTGGAATAGCCGGATATCTCGTAATCGGTTCCGAAGGTGAGGGGCTCCTCGTGAGCTTCATCCCAGAATACGGAGATGTCGTCCGATGTAAGCTCTATGGGGCTTCCGGTATAGGTCTTTTCACCGATCTGGATATAGGCGGCGTCGGCGATGTTCCTGGGGACATAGAGCGATTTGGTGTTCTCGGAAGTCCTGTCGGCTTCGTTGTTCTTGGGATCGTAGGTTATGGTGCCGCTTCCGGTATCCGAGCTCTGGTACATGTAGACCGTATACACGTCGGCCGCGGCCGCTATCTCAAAGCTTAAGGTCAGGAAGGGACCGTAGTCGGGATCCTGACGCAGCTTCTCGACCGTCGTTCCGTCGGCGTTGACGTAGAAACCGAAGGTGCCTGTAACGCCGGCTTCCTCGATGGTAGACGTCCTGGCGTTCACCCTGTCCCATTCTTCGAAATCTCTGGAATACTGCTGGACGTAGACCGTAGCAGTTCCCCTGGATCCGGAATAGGCTGTGAGGGTCATCAGCCCGCTGTCCCAGGCTATGCCTCCGGTCATGTTCTTCGTATCAAATTCGTCGAGAGTCAGAGTGACGGTGACGGTCCCTCCCACTTCAAGGCTGTCGGATGAGGCAGTCATATGAAGGGGATCCGCAGGCGTTTCCGCGTGGACCGGTATATACATGGTGAGTATAAGAGCGAGGCTCAGGACAAGGGAGATCATCCTGCGCGTCTTTTTTCCGGCTCTCATTTTGCTTCCTCCTGTCAGTTCAAAGGCGCATGGCGCGGCAGCCGCCGCCCATGCGCGTATTATCTCGCTTTCATTATACCATTTTTTAGGGAAAACACTATAAGTAAAACTGTTTTACAAAGCGTTTCCGGGGAAACGGCGCTTAAAGCGTTTTTTCCGCCTACTCGCTCACGACCTCGGCATAGCCCAGCATCACAAGAATGCGGGCGTATTCGTCCACGGCGGCGGGAGCGTATTTGCCGGTCTCATAGGCCAGCTCCTTCGCGGCTTCGGCAGTGGTCCGCTTCCCGTCAAAGTAATAGCCTATTGGGGTCATGAATCCGTAGCCAAGGCTCTTTCCGAACTTTTCGCCGAAGGCGTCTATGCGCTCCTGTATGGGCGCGTCGTATACCGCTCTGGGCTTTAAGATCTGGAAGGGAGTCGGGACGGTCCTTCTGATGACCAGGCTGTACTTCTCCTTCTGGGCGCGGGCAACGGGGCTCTTGGCGGGTCTTACGACGGGATCGAAGCCGGCCATGAGCTTGATGAGGCTGCGCAGGCGCAGCTTCTCGTCGTCGAGCCTCTCGAAGAAGACCTTCTCGGCCTCGGAGCCCTTTTCGCAGACATCCCAGCTCCTGAAGCTGTCGATGGCGCCGAGCCTGAATTTGGTATAGGCCTCGACTCTTCCGCTGAAGAGCCCGGCGGGCACCTTTCCGGCTGCAGCAAGGGTCTTGAGTTCCTTTACCCAGTCCGCCGCGCGGGCAAGGCCCGTCTCTATGATGGGCAGCACGTCGTCCTGCTCAAGGTTCGCGAGGCAGTAGGCGTAGGAGGCGGCCAGAGCCGCGGAGCGGGAGAGTATGTAGGGATCGACCTTGTCGAGGGTGTCGGTGCTGGTGTGGTAGTACTTGTCGGGCCACTGGCCGAGCATGAGGCAGGGGACGCCCATCGAGGGGTCCGACCAGACCAGATGGTCGCTGCCGCCGGTGAAGGGGGTCTGGTGGCTGTTGAACATCGGGCAGTAGAACTCGGGGTTCATGCCGGTTACCTGATGCTTTATCTCGTCCAGTATCACAGCCGCGGCGTCGCCCACGAAGGAAGGCATGGCCAGGGGCAGGTCGGTGATGGTGATGGGTCCGTAACCTCTGTCCTGACGGGCTCCTACCATGTCGAGGTTAAAGGCGGCCTTTATCTTCTTCGCCTTCTTCGGATATTTGTCGATGTAGGCGTAGGTGCCTGAGAATTCGGGCACCAGCAGCATCCTTATACCTCTTTTGAGGGGAGGAAGCTTGCCGCAGTCGATCAGGTCCTTTATGGTCTTCATGGCCTCGATGACGGAAGCGCTGCCGCTGGCGTTGTCGTTGGCCGAGGAACTGGGATGGCAGAGGAGGCCGGTCAGCAGTATCTCCTCGTCGGTCTCGCCGGGAAGGAAGGCCTCGACGTCTTCGATGTGGCCGTCGTATATGCTGGAATCGACCATGCAGCTCACCTTCGGGCAGTCCTTCTTTGCCGCCAGCTCCCTGCACAGGGCCGCGAACTTGTCGCCCTGTCTGGGGGTGAGCACGAAGCCGAAGGCCTTCTTCTGGCCCGGCTTCCACCAGAAGGAGGTATAGCGGCGGGTGTCGGACTGGTCGTGGCGCTCCCTCACCAGGGGATCCTGCAGGACAAAGTCGGTGAGAAGGCCTATGGCGCCCCTCTTTTCGACCGCCCACTCGTATATGTCGTTGATGTCGCCCTGATAGAAGACTATCTTGCCCTCAAGATCGAGGCCCTTGTAGGCCTTTTCTTCGGGTCCCTTGTCCAGAAAGACCACGGGGACCTCCTTATCTCTCAGGTCGGCGGGCGCGCTCTTTTGCATCACGGAGATGGCGCAGGCGTCGAAGTCGGCCAGCCTCTCCTCATGGGGATATACCAGGTCGCAGAAGGCGCCCTTTATGTCCCACTCGGCGAAGCTCGGGTAAGGTCCCCAGAAGCCCCCCTCTTTGGCGTCAAAGCTTAAGACCTTCCCGCCCAGGCCCATGCGGTCGAGCTTCTTCTTCAGGTGTTCGGCAGCCGCCCTGTAGCCGGTGGACGCCTGTATGCGGTGGTAGGTTGAGATCTCGGCGACGGTGTCAAAGGCTCTCTCACCGCTGATGTGCTTTAGGATGGTTCTCGTGTTTTCTCTTATCATGGTGGCCTCCCTTTATTAAAAATATGCGTTTGACGTTGTTAAAAAGCCCGGCGGAACCTGCCGGTGACGCTGTCCCAGGCCAGAGCCGCGAATTCCCTTACGCAGTACTGGGGGAGCAGTATCCTCAGGCCCTCGCTGCCTTTGTACGAAATGCGTTCAAAGCCGCAGGCCTTCGCGTAGAGCCCCGCCCGGTAGAGGTGAAAACCTGAGCTTACGACGATGAATGAGTCATTCTCCGGGTCTCCCCCGTCCTCTTCTATGACGGCGCGGGCGAAGAGGAAGTTCTCGATGGTCGTCCTGCTCTTTTCCTCGGTGAGTATGCGTTCAGGATCTATCCCCAAACGTTGGAGCATATCGGCGGCAGCCCTGCCCTCGGAAACAGGCTCGTCGCCGCCCTGCCCTCCGGTGGTGACCGCTTTGGAGCCCGGGTTGTCCTTAAGGTATCCGGCCGCGGCCCTTATCCTTGCAGAGTACTCCACCGAAGGCCCGTAGGGCTCCACCTTGGCGCCCAGTATGATGACGTAGTCGGCGCCGGAAAGAGGCTCCGACTCGAAGGCGCTTATTATCTTGTACTCGCAAAAACTGAAGACGGCAAGAAAGAGGCAGAGGAGAAAGCTGAGGGCTATTTTGACCCCGTCCGGAAGCCTCCCTATCGCGGGAAGCAGCAGGGAAATAGCGAAAAGCAGGGCTCCCAGGACTATAAAGGCCCAGTTGAAGCCCCTGGCAGTCCCTATGACCGCCAGTACCGCCGCGCCGTAAACAAAGCAGGCTATGGCGAGCAGTATCAGCAGTATGGCCGGGAGCTTTGAGCCTCTTTTCCTCATCATTCTCCCTTTCTGAAGCCGTAGAAGTGGATGATGTTCATGTCCTCAAACATGTCGAGGCCGTGGCTTCCCAGATCTCCGTCGATCTCGTGGCAGCCGTGGTCGGGCAGGAAGGTGTAGACCCTGTCGTACTTGGCCCAGGCCTTGTCGCAGGCTTTGCAGAGGGTCTCGAAGGCCGCCGCGTTGTGGTCTATCTGGGCCAGGGAGATCTCCGCCTCGGGTCCGTTGCGGTGCATGGTGCTGTCGTAGTTGGCGTTGTATACGAGGACTATGTCGTGCTCGTTTTTGGCTATGGTCTCAAGGGCTTTCTCGTTGCATTCGTCGGGGGTCGCGCACTCCATGTAGTCCATGGGCCTCTCCTTGTAGATTATGGTGAGGCTGTCGCCGGCGGTGGAGATGATCACAGGCTTCTTCCCCGCCCTGATGGCTGCGTCAAAGAGGCTGTCGGCCTTGATGACGGGCTTTACGTAGGCCTGGATGCCGTGGTCCCTGGGCATAAGGCCGGTGTACATGGAGCCGAAGCATACCGGGGTCACGGAAGGCATGACCGAGAGGACGGGCAGGGCCGCCGAGGTGTTCCTGATGACGGGTATGAAGCGCTCGGTGTACTTCTGGTAGAGCCAGATGCCTATGGCGTCGGGGTTGTAGAGCAGCACTCTTTCGGCCTTGCGGCCTTCGAGGGCTGCCGAGGCGGAAGCCAGGACGGCGGGGTTGGCGGCGTCGGCCTTTTCGGGGGCCTCAAAGCCCATGAGCCCGCAGATCGTGCGGCAGGTCTGGGTGATGCGCATTGAGTTTCTTAAGTCCTTGATGTCCATTCTGTTCTCCTATTGGGGCTGGGGGGTGTTTAAGAGCGGGAAAGCTCCGCGGCCAGCTTCACTATGAAGTCCTGGGCGTTGGTAACTATCCCTTTTGACGACAGGCTTCCCCTGTCGCTGAGCTTGTTTATGGCGAATTCCGAGATGTCGACGCAGTAGAAGAATACCCTGCGGACTGTGCCGTCGGGGGTGACCCTGTAGGAGGGGGTCATGTTGCCCACGGCTATGGAGTGGAGCATGGTCGCCATGCATATGACGGTGGTCGCGTCCTTTATCTGAGCCCTCATGGCGTCCTGGGCGCAGCAGACGTCGGTAAAGACCGGGGGAAGGGGTCCGTCGTCCCTGATGGAGCCGCCCAGCACGTAGGGCACACCGTACTTCTCGCAGGAATATATGATGCCGCTGTCTATGCCCTCGCTTTTGATGAATTCGGCAATGCTGCCGCAGGCCCTGGCCCTGTTGATGGTGTCCAGGTGGTTGTAGTGGCCGCCGGGGACGCTCTCCCTGGTGTATATGTTCTGGCCCAGGGCGGTGCCCAGATAAGCTCCCTCAAGATCGTGGGTCGCAAGAGCGTTGCCCGCCAGCACGGCGTGGACGTAGCCCGCCGCTATCAGCGACGAAAAGGCGCTCCTCGCCCCGCTGTCAAAGCTGAAGGCGGGTCCCATGACCCAGACTATCCTGCCATTCTCCCTGTCGTGGCGCAGTATCTCGCAGAGCTCGTCGTAATCCCTTGAAAACGAGGTCTCGCGGGACCTTCCCCTGCGGAAGGAAAAGACGTCTTCGCCCCTGCGGACGTCCCCTTCGAAACCGTCGGGGTGGACGAATATGCCCTCTTCGCAGTTCTCGCTCCTGCCGCAGACCGCCAGGTCTCCCTTTTTCAGCAGCCTGAATTCGCGGACCTTTATGATCCCGTCCTCAAAGACCGGCACGCAGTCCATGCGGCTCTCTTCGGCGAGGAGCCAGCGGCCGTCTATCTTGAAGTACTCGGGGAAGATGCTCATGGTGTGGAAGTTGTCCGGGTCAACTCCGTCCTTCGGGGCCGGGCGGAGCAGGGCGTCGGGGGCGTTGCGGAATCTTTCTTCGCCGAAATCGGGGGCGGTGTATTTTTCAAGGGTAAAGGACATGGATCCACTCTTTCGCCGCGGTCTTATGCCGCAGTCTTTACGTCGGGGTCAGTGATGGTTTATTTAAATTCTTCGCTGTTTATGAGCCTTATTCCCTTCTCTTTAAGAAGGGCGGCGAAGACTCCGTCGCCTTCGGTGAGGGCGCCGCTGAAGCTTCCGTCATACACAAGGCCTGTGCCGCAGGAGGGGCTTTTGCTTTTGAGAAGGGCTGCTTCGGCGCCGTTTGCCAGCAGCTCTTTAAGGGCCAGCTCCGCGCCTTTTTCGTATTCTTCGGTCACGTCGAGGAATACTGCTTCGCCTGCCGGGTCCGGGACCTTCCTTTTCAGGCTCTCTTCGGGCATGCCGCCCGTAATGCTGCCGCTGAGCTTCATGATCACCCTGCCCTCCCTTATCTCGGAGGGGTCCCTTGGGGTGGGAAGGCCGCCCAGCTGCTCGGGGCACAATGGGACGGGGTAATAGTCTTCGAGCATCCTGTCAAGGCCTTTGAAGGGCTTTGAAGCTCCGTCGTAGCGGCAGGGCTCGCCGGTAAGGCAGCGGCTTAGGGCGAGAGCCGGCTTAAAGCCTTTGTTTTTAAGGCCTTCGGGGCTTCCCTTAAGGTAAATGTAGGCAAGCATGCGGTCCCTCTCGCCGCTCCTCCTCCAGGAGTAGTAGCGCTCTTCATCGCAGCAGGTGCAGTCCTTAAGAGCCCTCGCGTCTTCGACCCCGCAGAGGCTTAGGATCTCGAGGTTTATGCCCTTAAGGTCGAGGGTGACGCTGCCGTCCGGCCTCATATACATGAAATCTTCCGACCAGGGGTACTTGTCGAGGAAGAGTCCGTAGCAGTCCTCTTTGACCTCAAAGCAGCAGGCGTCTATGCCCGGGCCTACACGCACCGAAAGGTCGCCGGGCTCGGTGCCGTAGACCTTATGCATCTTGTAAACGAGCTCCGCGGCTATGCCAGCCAGGGTCCCTCTCCAGCCGGCGTGGACAAGGCCTATTACGCCTTTTTTCCTGTCCCAAGCGTAGATGGGAAGGCAGTCGCCGCAGGTCACTGTGAGGGCTATGCCGGGAACGTCGGTGACGGCTCCGTCGTGATCTTCATATATCACAAGGCCTTTTCCGAGGGCCTCTCTTCCGACCTTTGCGATGTCGGTTCCGTGGACCAGGTGGGGCCAGATGACGGCTCCCCCGAAGCTTTCGGCCTGGCGGGTCAGGGCGGCCCGCCTTTCGGCCGCAGTGGTGATCCTTGTGGTGAAGGAGGCGAAGATGGTCTCGTCTTCGTAAATGCAGGTTTCGAAGGGTATCATTTTCTCCTCCTTTCCGAGGTCCTTAAATGCGCAAAGCGCGGCAGGATGAGCCCGGCCGCGCCTTTTTACTGCTTTATAACGCCCATGTCGGCCTTGCTTAAAAGCTCCATGAGGCCGGAGTAAAAGCTCTCGGGCTCCTCATCGTCTTCAAGCTCAGCCTCAGCCTTAAGACTGAGAGAATCCTTGTCCAAAGCTATGGAGCGCAGCTTTACCCTTCCGCCCAGAGCATCCTTTGCGCCGGCGCAGAAAGCCATCACGTCGGCCGCGTCGTCGAGGGCGAAGTCTATGCCCCCGGCGTAGGAAAAAAGCACCGAAAGAGCGCCCGTCCCGCTGCCGGGAAAGGCTGTGATCTCAAGACTTTTGCCCCTGGTCCTGTAGCTTACGGGAAGACCTTTCTGCTGCATGGACGAGACCCTCTCTTTAAGCCCCGCGTAGTCGGCCGAGCTTATGACCATGACGGCCTTCATGTCGTCGCCCTTTACGGATGACAGCTGTATTCCGGGCGCTCCCGCAGGGGGACGGCTCATCTTTTTGGCGATCTCAAAGCTTATGGTCTTCATTTATCAGGGCTTTGCCGCGGTGATCTCACCTGCGGCGGGGGTGTCTTCCGCGGTCTTTGCGGGCCTTTGGTACTCAAAGCCGGGCAGGACCTTAACCTCGGTCTCGGGCAGTGCATTGCCCTTCTCGTCCTTCTTCTCCTCGTAGGGAGCGGTGTTCAGGTACTGCTCTCCTATGAGGGCGGTCATGGCCTCAAGCGCGCTCCTGGCCCTGGATACATGGCCGGTCCTCACCAGCATCTCGTTGTTTTCAAAGCCTTCGACCAGAGGGATGACGCCGTAGTTGTAGGTGCCGTCGCTCTTCTTCTCCCTGTCCACCCAGAGGGGTATAAAGGAGGTGCGGTCTATGGTGAAGCTCTTGTCGTCCAGGCAGAAGGTTATGTCCACGCAGGCTATGAGCTCCTGCTCGGTCCTGGCGGCGGCGTTGGCTCCGTAGGTGTTGCTCAGGGTCTCCGTGCGCTGGTTGGACACGAAATTGCCCAGCGAGTAGAAGACGGGGACGGTCTTTACGACATTGCCCGCGTCGTCGGTCACCTCGACCATGTCTATCTCCTGGGGCACGTGGGGGTGGGACCCGAAGATGATGTCGGCTCCCGCCTTCGCCATGGCCTTGCCCATGTAGCGCTGGAAGGCGTTGCCAGACTTCTGGTACTCCTCGCCCCAGTGCATGTAGAGTATTACGATCTCGGCCCCGTCGGCCCTGCAGGCATCCATCTGCTGCTTGATCACGGCCAGGTCCTTATCAAGGACATCGTAGCTGTCCTGGGTGAAGCTGTTGATGACCTTTTCGGCGGCGGGAGTGAGGACGGACGCGTTGATGGTCCTCTTGCCTCCGTTGCGGGGAGTCTCGTAGGTGTAGGCGACCAGGCCCACCTTGATGCCCTTGATTTCCATGATCACGTAGCGCTTCTCCCCGTCGTGCTGGGAGCCGGCCACTATCATGCCGCAGTTTCTTAAGTGGTCTATGCTCCTCTCAAGGACGCTGAGGCCCTGGTCCATTATGTGGTTGTTGGAAAGAAGACCCACGTCCACCCCCATGTCGGCAACGTTCTGAGCCAGTATGTCGGGGGCGTTGAAGCTGGGATAGCCCTTGTAGGGTCCCGAGCCCTTGAAGGTGGTCTCGATGTTGGCGATGGAAAGATCCGCGTCGCCAACATAGGGAGCAACGTACTGCAGGTGTCCTGCGAAATCGTAATCGCCGGTCGCCTTGATATAGGCTCCGTCCACCTGGGACTTATGGGCCATCACGTCGCCTATGCAGCGTATGGACAGGGTCTCGTACTGAGGCTCGGGCTCAGGCTCGGGCTCCGCCGGCTTTACGGGCTCCTTGGGCTCGGTCTTTTTGGGCGTCTCGGCCTTCTCGTCGGGAGCCTTGTCCCTGGGGTCCCCGCTCATCTTGGGGTTCTCTCCCCTTTCGGAAGCGTAGACCTCGGCGCTGCCCTTCTTAAGGTTTGAAGTCCAGCCGGGGAAGATCAGCAAAGACAGCAGGAACAGGACCATGATCGCCAGGACCACGGCCTTGCACTGGTTCAGGAACTTCTTTACTGTGTACTTTCTGCGCCTCTGGACCTTTCTTATGGCAGCCCTTCTTTTGAGGGTCTCTTCGTCAAGCTCTCTGTCGTTCTGTGACATCCTTACATATCAAACTTGAAAGCGTTTGTGGCTTCTACGCTGGTTACCGCGGGTCCGAAATTTTCCTTGAGGAATTCCTCGATGCCGTTCTTGACGGTCATCTGGGAATAGGGGCAGCCGGCGCAGTGGCCCTGAAGCTCTACGAGCACCTTCCCGTCTTCGGTGTAATCGACGAACTTGACGTCTCCACCATCTCTTTGCAGATAGGGTCTTACTTCTTCGAGGGCTGCTATGATCTTTTCTTTCATTTTACTTTGCTCCTTTTGAATTATTGAAACTGTGACTAATACTGTATTTCATCAGTCGCCCCACTGGGGGACGACCATGTAAACGGTCTCATGGCCTTTGGCGCCCACCTTTTTAACCGGGACCTCCTTGATGGGATCGCCTTTGGAATTGAGGCTTATGCTGCCTCCCGCGCCCTCCAGCTTGTACACGTTGTACAGCCTTTTGGCTATGCTTTCGGTGTCGGTGTAGCTTTCGGCCGACCTTATGCCCTCCAGGGCCAGCAGGTAGGCGTCAAAGCCCAGCACCGCGCTTTCGGGTATCTCGGCCTCTTCTCCGTACTCTTCGGCGAAGGCCTTGCGGAAGAGCTTCGCGGTTGGAGTATCGACGCTCTCAAGATCGACCGACGACACGTAGCAGACTCCGTCCAGCCAGCGGACCTTTGAAGAGGAGTAGTCGGGGACGGCCTCCTCTATGTTCTCCCAGTTGCTTCCCCCTATCCAGGTGAAGCCGTAGTCAGCCTCGCCCGCCTGCTTTATGACGAGGCAGGCGCTCTCGGGGTCGGTTGGGAAATACACCACCCCGCTGCTCACGGTGGAAAGGTCGAAGAGATAAGGGCCGAAGTCTTCAGTGCCTTCGGGGTACTCGACCACGGTCACCGAAAATTCGCTGCCCGTGCAGGATCTCATACGGGTCTTGAAGGTGTCGATGAGGGCCTGGGCGAAGTCGTCGCCCTCGCGCTTGAGCACCGCGGCCTGAGAGGCTCCCAGATGGTAATAGGCGAAGCGGGCCGCCGCGTCCCCCTCGTAGGACTCGATGTTGCAGACTCTGAAGTAGTATTGGTTGGTATCGGTGATTATGGGGTTGGTGCAGGTGACGCCTATGGCGGGAATGCCGGCTTCAGCGACGGCGTCGCTGGCGGCAAGGCTTAAAGTGCTCCTGCAGCTTCCAAGTATGACCGAGACGCCCTGTTCTGAGAGCTCTTTGACGGCGTCCGGGCAGGACTCGACCTCGGACCGGTTGTCTGCGTATACCAGCTCGACCGGGGTGTCAAGGACCTCGGGGTAAAGTTTATTCGCCAGCTTTATGCCGGCGATCTCGCCCTCGGCGTCGGCCGCGTAGCTTCCGCTCAGGGGCTCGAAGACCCCGATCTTTACGGTCTTTACCTCGGCGGCCGGAGCCTCTTCCTTTGCGAAGAAGGTGTTATAGAAGTTGTCGTAGGTCTCGCAGCCGCATAGCAGGATCGTCATGCACAGCAGCAGCGAAAGGACCTTGGCGGTCTTTCTCATAGGCGGGGCGCTACCAGCGCTTTATCTTTCTCGTGGTGGTCTTGGCGAACTCCGTATCCCTCACTGTGAAGGCCTTGACCCTCTTGTACGAGGGCATGGAGTCGTTGCATTTTTCGATCTCGGCGTGAAGCAACTCCTTCAACTGCTCTTCGTTTACGGCTCCCGCGGCGGCCGCGGCGTCGAAGTCGGGGAAGATCTCGGCGCTGACCGTCAGGTCTCCGCTCTTCTCGTCGGTCTTTCCGCTGACCACTACCTCTTTCACGTAGGGGCTCTTGGACAGGTAGTACTCCACCTCTTCGGGGAAGACGTTCTTGCCGTTCTTGGTAACGATGACGTTCTTCTTGCGTCCCGTTATGTAGACGTAGCCCGAGGCGTCAACGTAGCCGTAGTCTCCGGTCCTTAGCCAGCCGTCGCGGCTCAATACCTTCGCGGTCTCCTCCGGGTCCTTATAGTAGCCCAGCATGACGGAATCGCTGCGGACGACTATCTCGCCCACTCCCGCTTCGTCGGGCTCGTCTATGTAGAGCTCGGTGCCCGGCAGGGGCAGTCCCGCGGACGCGGCCTTTACGGCATAGTCGGGGTTCAGCGCGATTATGGGGGAGCACTCGGTCATGCCATAGCCCTGGACCATGCGGAAACCCATGGCGTTGAAATCGCTGATCACGTCGGGGTCTATGGCCGCGGCTCCGGCTATCATCAGCTGGAGCTGTCCGCCGAAGGCTTCGTGGACCGCCTTGAACATCCTGGCGGTGCGCTTGGCCAGCTTCTTGTCGATGATGCCTATCCTGGAGACGTTCCTTATCATCTTCACGAGGGCTCTCATGGCCTCGGCCTTGCCTTCCTTTTCGGCCTTCTTCCAGATCTTGCTGTGCATGTTCTCGAAGATCAGGGGCACCGCGATCATGTAGGTGGTCCCGGCTT
>JAFRWQ010000249.1 GCA_017437925.1 Bacillota bacterium | reverse complement strand
TAAAAAGCTGTCGAGGCGGGACCCTATCTCCGCCCTGATGGCCAGCTTCTCAAGACTTTTGAGGGGATGGTCGTTGATAAACGATACTACATTAATTATATCATCGTCGGCGGGAAAAATCAACGGATCCAAAGAGTCGGAGGGCTTGGCGCAGGACTCGCAGACCAGGCCTCCGTCGGCGACGGACAGGACGTTCCCCGTTTCGCTCTTCTCTTTTCCGCAGCGCATGCAGCGCTTTGCGTTTACCCCGCTTCCCATCAGCTGCAGGGCCTTAAGCCTGTAGCCCACGCCCAGGGTCCCGAAGCCCGCTTTTCTTTCGCTCATCATTTCAAGATATGAGCATAAGAGGTCGTACAGGGCCGGCTGGGGCTGGTCTTCGCCCAGCATGGCGTCTGTGAGCTCCAGGACCGCCGAAGCAGCCATGAACTTGTCTATATCTTCTCCGATGGAATAATAACTTTCAATGACCTCAGTCCCGTTGATGCTGAAGCTGTCGCGATTTTTGAAGAGCTCGTAATTGCCGCGGCAAAAAGGCCTGACGGCCAGGGAGCTCTTGTTCTTTCCCCTCTCGCTCAAGGAGGTCCCGGCGCCTATCTTGCCGTACTTTTTTGAGAAGAGGGTTATCATCCTGCGGCCGTTCAGGGTCTTGGTCTGCCTCAGTATTATTCCTTCAGTTTCGGTATACATCTAGCTCTCTTTATACCCGAAGTTTTTGATGGCTATGTCGGAATCGCGCCATCTTTCCTTGACCTTGACGTGGGTCTGAAGGAAGACTTTGGTGCCGAGAAGCGCCTCGATCTCAAGCCTTGCGGCCTTTCCGACGCCCTTTAGCTTGCGGCCTTCTTTTCCTATGATCATGCCCTTGTGGGACTGCTTTTCGCAGTAGATCACGGCGCTGATCGAGGTCAGATCCTCCTCTTCGACGTAGCTTTCGATCTCAACGGCTACCCCGTGGGGCACCTCGTCGTCGAGATACATCAGCAGTTTTTCCCTTATGATCTCGCTGACAATGAAGCGCTCCGGGCTTTCGGTGATCATGTCCTCGGGGAAGTACATGGGCCCTTCGGGAAGCTTTGCTTCTACCCTCTCAAGCAGTTTATCCACATTGGTGCCGTCCGCGGCGCAGACTCCCAGAACCTCGTCGAAAACGCCCATGGCTTCATAGGTCTCGAAGGTCTTCTTGAAATCGTCCGGAGCCATCCTGTCGATCTTGTTTATGACGAGTATCTTTGGAGTTCCGACCTCTTTTACCAGCTTGAGAATGTAGTCGTCTCCGCTGCCCTCGCCCTCGTAAGGAGAGTCGACCATAAATAATATTACGTCAACTTCCTTGAAAGTATTGAGGGCGGACTGGTTCATGCTGCTGCCTAGCTTGTTCCTCGCCTTGTGTATTCCGGGGGTATCGATGAATACGGTCTGGGAAACGGCCTCCCCTTCTTCCATCCTGGTGTATATGCCCCTGATGGTGTTCCTGGTTGTCTGGGGCTTGTCGGTGGTGATGGCGATCTTTTCGCCCAGTATGCAGTTCATGAGGGTGGATTTGCCCACGTTGGGACGGCCTATGATGCCGGCAAAGCCGCTCTTCATTTTCCGGCCTCCCTTGTAAGGCCCAGCTCGCTCATTACGGCTTCTTCCCTGGCCCTCATCTCTTTCTTGTCTTCATCGTTCATGTGGTCGTAGCCTATGAGGTGAAGGACGCTGTGGGTGAAGAGATATATGAGCTCCCTCTCATAGCTGTGGCCGAAATCTTCGGCCTGCTCCCTGGCCCTGTCTTCGCAGATGACCACGTCGCCCAGAGAGAACTCTTCGCCCTCTTCCAGGCTTATCTCCTCTTCATCGCCCCAGGACGGGAAGGACAGCACGTCTGTCACGCTGTCCACGCCCCTGTAATCCCTGTTTAAGGCCTTTATCTCGTCCTTTCCCACAAAGCACACCGAAAGGCTGGTGTTTTCGGTCTCCATGCCCTCGTTCTCAAGGCAGAGCTCGGCGGCCCTGTTCATGTATTCCGCTGTCTTTTCGTCGGGACGGAAGTCTTCGTCAAAGTATATGATCAAAAATGCGCTCCTTTACTCCTCAGACCACTCGGGGTGGCGCTGTATGTACCTGTCGTAGGCGTTGACTATCTTTCTCACCAGGGGGTGCCTTACCACGTCAGAGTCGGTGAGGCGGCAGAACGATATGCCCTGCACCCCGTCCAGCACGTGCATGGCGTCGACAAGGCCCGAGCGCTTGCCTTTGGGCAGGTCTATCTGGGTTATGTCGCCGGTAACTATTATCTTTGAGCCGAAGCCCATGCGGGTGAGGAACATCTTCATCTGCTCCTTGGTCGCGTTCTGGGCCTCGTCCAGGATAATAAACGAATTGTCGAGGGTGCGGCCTCTCATGTAGGCCAGAGGGACCACCTCTATGGTCTCCTTCTCTTTGAGCCTTAAAGTCGCTTCCCTTCCCAGTATGTCGTAGAGGGCGTCGTAAAGGGGCCTGAGGTAGGGATCCACCTTCTCCTGAAGATCGCCGGGAAGAAAGCCCAGCTTTTCTCCGGCTTCCACCGCGGGCCTTGCCAGTATCAGTTTTTCAACATCCTTGTTCTTCAGGGCGTTGCAGGCCATGGCGACCGATATGTAGGTCTTTCCGGTACCCGCGGGACCCACGCCGAAGGTGATGTCGTTCTTCTTTATTGCCTCAACGTAGTCCTTCTGGCCCAGGGTCTTGGCTTTGATGGGCTTGCCCCTGTGGGTGAAGCACAAAACGTCCTTTGAAATGTTGCTGTCGCTGTAGGAAATGCCCTGCTTTGAGAGGGAGATGATGTATTCGACCTTCTGGGTATCCAGCTGCTGGCCCTGCTCAACGGTCCTGAACATCTCGGAGATCACGGCCATGGCCCTCTCGGCCTCTTCGCCGCTGATGATTATCTCGTCTCCCCTCTGGGCGACCTGGACCTTGCAGTCCTTTTCGACCGCCTTAAGATTGGAATCGAATACTCCGAAGACTTCCTCGGGGGACGCTACAACGCCGGGAGTAAATCTCAGTTCGCTCAATAATGCCTCCTGCAAAAGTCGGGCTCAACTGCCCTTCCGAGTGCAAAAGAGCCTGCCATAAAGGCAGGCTCATCTCTTGCTTAATATCTCTTGTTCGCCTTCTTGCGCGCCGCTTCGGACTTCTTCTTACGCTTCACGCTGGGCTTTTCGTAGTGCTCTCTTTTTCTGAGCTCGGACATGACGCCGTCTCTAGCACAAGAACGCTTAAATCTCTTAAGTGCGCTTTCAAGATTCTCGCCTTCTTTTACGATCACCTGTGCCATTACTGCTTCACCTCCTTGCCGTCGAGCTTTATGCTCATTTCAAACACATCAGCTATTATACACAGCAGGGCTCAGGGAATCAAGAAATATTTTTCGCTGTTTTGAAATATTTTCGCCTGCTATCCGCTATACGGTGGGCTGGGGCATGACGCCCTTGGGGATCGGGCACTTGTAGCCGCCCGGCTCCCTCATTTTCAGCTCTTCCTTGGCCTTTTCGACGATCTCCGGGTTCTCCATGAGGTCGATGACGCTGCCCGCCATTACCTGGCCCGCGAAGACTGTCCTCTTCTTGGCGGCGCTGCCTATGGTCTGGGCCACGTTCTGCCAGCTGTGGCCGGGGGACCTGCTGCACCAGGTCGCGGTGTGGACCTGGGCGGTCGGGCATATCCAGCTCACGTCGGCAACGTCGGTGGAGCCGCCCATGGCGGGTCCTTCGACCAGGGGGAATACGAAGTCGATGTCGTCCTGTCTGCACTTCTCGATGAAGGCCGCCTTCTCGTCCATGCTCATGGACGCCAGCAGGTAGGGCTTCGGGGTGTAGGGCTCGGCGACGGTGGTGTTGAGCCTGGCCCTGTACTCGGCCTCCTCTTCGGTGAGGGGCGGGATCGGCAGCTCGCAGAGGTTCCTGTGGAGGACCTCGTTGAGGGCGGTGTTGAGCACGGTGTTGGAGCAGCCCTTCATGAAGACCTTGTTGAGCTCGGTCTCGGTCATGAGCGCGGCGCCCTGTGCTATCTTATCGACTCTTTCCATAAGTTTTTGCACCTGTTCGTTCTTGGGGGAACGGATCAGGTAGATGGCTTCGGCGTAGGACTGTACCACGTTGGGCGACTTGCCGCCGGTATCGGTGATGGCGTAGTGGATGCGCGCGTCGGAGGGCATGTGCTCCCTTAAGAACTGTACGCCTATATTGAGGAGCTCAAGGGCGTCCAGTGCGGAGCGTCCGTGCTCCGGGTCTCCCGCCGCGTGGGCCGAGATGCCCTTGTACTGGTATTTGACCTGCACGTTGGCCAGCGAGCTGGTATCGGCTATGTTGTTGACGCTGGAGGGATGCCAGGTTATGGCCGCGTCCAGATCGTCGAAGATGCCGTCCCTTGCCATGAAGGCCTTGCCGGAACCTCCCTCTTCGGCGGGGCAGCCGTAGTAGATG
>JAFRWQ010000248.1 GCA_017437925.1 Bacillota bacterium | reverse complement strand
TGCGACGTGGTCTACGGCTTCCACAGCGGCGGAGCCAACAACAGCGGAGAGATAACCATCAACATCGGACCCACCTCGGCCGACATCTCCGTATACCAGGTGAAGGTCATAGGCAAGGGAGGACACGGAAGCTCCCCCCACAACGCTCTCAACCCGGTCCCCGTCGCCTGCATGGCGGCCCTCGCCGTAAACCAGGTGCTGGCTGAGAAGGCCAGCCCCCTCGAACAGGCCGTGCTCACCGTCGCCTACTTCAAGAACCAGGGCGGCAATTACCCCAACATCATAGACAACGAGGTGGTCTTCGGAGGGAACCTGAGGACCTTCAACCACGAGCTTACCGTTGAACTCCTCGGCAAGATGGAGAAGCTGGTCAAGGGCATCTGCGAGTCCTACGGCCTCACCGCCGAGTTCAGCAGCATGCTGGGCTACCACGCCAACTTCAACCACGAAAGGGAGGCCCTCATAGCCAGGTCCGCCGCCGACGAGCTGGGCTACGGCTGGAAGACCACTCCTCCGGGACTGGGCGGAGAGGACTTCTCCTACTTCATGGAGAAGAAGCCCGGAGCCTACTTCAACATAGGCATGAACGACCCCGAGACCAATCCGAACCCGGCGCCCCACCACAACGGCTACATGAAGCTGGATCTGAACAGTCTCATCATAGGCCTTGAGATGGAGCTGGGCGTATACCTTAAGGAGCTTGAGGCGAGAAAATAGGCCCCGCGGCTTCCCGGCGTTCAAACAATCGAAGATATCACAAGGACCGGCGCGATACCGGTCCTTTCTCATGCTTTTTATTATCTTCTTCGGCGGGAACCGCAGACCCGGGCCGCGGCTCAAAGCCCTGCCTTAAAAGTTGTCGCAGCAGACCTCAAAGTAAGCTCTGGGATGGGCGCAGGTGGGGCAGATCTCGGGAGCCTTGGTCCCGACGACTATGTGACCGCAGTTGCGGCACTCCCATACCTTGACCTCGCACTTTTCGAAGACCCTGGCGGTCTCGACGTTCTTGAGAAGAGCCCTGTAGCGCTCCTCGTGATGCTTCTCGATGGCGCCTACGAGCCTGAACTTCTCTGCCAGCTCGGGGAAGCCTTCGGCCTCGGCGGTCTTGGCAAAGCCTTCGTACATGTCGGTCCACTCGAAGTTCTCGCCGTCGGCAGCGGCCTCAAGGTTCTGAGCAGTATTGCCTATGCCCTGCAGTTCCTTGAACCACATCTTCGCGTGTTCCTTTTCGTTCTCGGCGGTCTTCAGGAAGATGGCAGAGATCTGCTCATATCCCTCTTTCTTTGCCGTTGAAGCGAAATACGTATACTTGTTTCTTGCCTGGGACTCGCCTGCGAATGCGGCTTCCAGATTCTTTTCGGTCTGGGTCCCCGCGTATTTATTTGCCATGTAAACACCTCCTTAATATGATCCGTCAGTAATATCGTTGCTTATATTTTACTTTTTCCGCCGCTGATTGTCAATCTTTGCTCACCTCTGCAGTTTTTGCGTCCCTTTTCCTTTAAGCTCGGGAAAACTATTGAATTTAAGCTTTTTATAGACCTTTTTTGTTTTTTTGATATAATGGTCTCACTATCGGCATTTCCGTCATCAGGGACGGGAATAAGCGATATCGCGAATACGCGAGAGGGGAACAAATGAAAAGAGATAATCTCACTTTGCTGGTCGATTTCTACGAAATGACCATGGGCAACGGATATTTCATGCAGGGTCTGGAGGACAAGATCGCCTACTTCGACATGTTCTTCAGAAAGATACCCGAGAACGGAGGCATGGCCCTCGCGGCGGGCCTCGAGCAGTTCGTGGAGTACATACAGGACCTCAAATTCACCGAGGACGATCTGGCCTTCCTCAAGAAGAAGGGCTTCAACGACGGCTTCCTCGATTACCTTCGCAACTTCAAGTTCAAGTGCGACGTATGGGCGATACCCGAAGGGACTCCCATATTCCCGGGAGAGCCGGTCATGACCGTAAGAGGCCCCGTCATCCAGGCCCAGTTCATCGAGACCATGGCGCTGCTGATCTTCAACCATCAGAGCCTCATCGCCACCAAGGCCAGCAGGATAGTAAGGGCCGCCCAGGGCCGTCCCGTCATGGAGTTCGGTTCCAGGAGAGCCCACGGAGCCTCCGCCGCCATCATGGGAGCAAGAGCCGCCTACATAGGAGGCTGCGCCGGCACCGCCTGCGCCAACTGCGAGCCCGACTACGGAATCCCCGCCCTGGGGACCATGGCCCACAGCTGG
>JAFRWQ010000247.1 GCA_017437925.1 Bacillota bacterium | reverse complement strand
TGTACTGGCCTGCCCAGTGGGTGGGAGCCACGTCCGAAAAGACCGAGTATCCCAGGCCTTTCTCATTCACGCTGTTCTTATATGCAGACGAGGCGCAGAGCATCTTGGCCAGCTGGGCTCTGGTGAGCTGCCTGTCAAGATGCAGGTCTCCCCTCTCGTCCCCCGTCATTATCTCCAGGGCTCTCAGGGTGTTTACAGCCTCCTGCCCGGTGACCGCCGCGAAGGCCTGTATAGGAAGGACGAGACTGAAGACCAGGACCAGCGCAAGTGCTGAAGCGAACTTTTTCATGATAGCTCCTTATTCGTATCTTAAGGCATCTATGGGGTTGAGGTTGGCGGCCTTTCTGGCGGGCAGCCAGCCGAACATTATTCCTATGGCGGCGGAGACTCCCGCTGCCATTATTATCGAGGGTATGGAAGGCACCACCTGCATGTCCACTTCGGTGAGCCTCGCGACCAGCATGGTGCCTATCCTGCAGAGCACCATGCCGAAGCCTATGCCTATGGCTCCCCCGAGGAGAGAGGTGACCGCGGCCTCGGTCACGAACTGGGCCATTATGACCCTTTCCTTGGCGCCCAGAGCCTTGCGTATGCCTATCTCTCTGGTCCTTTCGGTGACGGAGACCAGCATGATGTTCATTATGCCTATGCCGCCGACGACCAGAGAAATGCCCGCAATGACAGCCAGTATGGTGATCATCACGTTGAGCATGGTGGTGAAGGTGTCGAGGAGCTGGGCCATGCTTATGACTGTGTATGACTTGTCGTCTTCAAAAACTTCGAAAAGGCCGTTTTCTATGGCGGTAACAGCGGCTTCGGAATGATCCTTGTCGGTGGAGGTGAACATGTAGCTTCCTATTTTTCCCCTGCCCGTCCATCTGGCGGCGGTGCTGTAGGGAAGATAGACGCAGTCGTCGGTACCGCCTTCGTTCATCTCGTCTTCTTCCTGGGTCATAACGCCGACTATGGTGAGCTTATGAGTGCCCAGCTTAAGGGTATTGCCAACGGCGTTGCCTCCGTAATAGTTGAGGTCTATGTATTCGCCCACCACGCAGACTGCCTTGCGGTCCTTGATGTCCATGAACTGAAGGCCCCTTCCCATGCTCAGGGTGTAGGTCTTCATGTCCAGGTAGCTTTCGCCGACACCGGTGACCGAGGTGGACGATAAAGTCTCGGTTCCTACTTTTACTGGCAGCGAGACCGAGACCGTCGGGGAGACGTTTTCTATGGATTCGGGATTATCCGCCGCGATCTGATACATCTGGTCGACGCTCACCGAGCGGGAGGAACCTCTTCCCAGTATCATCACCTGTATCGTGTTGGTGCCGAGAGACTCGAAGGCGTCCTCCATGTAGACCTGCATGCCGTTGCCCAGGCCTTCTATGAGAATGACCGCCGATACGCCGATGATTATGCCCAGCATGGTGAGGAAGGTCCGCATCTTGCTGGCCCTGATGTTGCCGAGGGCGAGCCTTGCGGTATCGAAGAAGTTCATACGGCCTCATCCTCCTCTCTCGAGGGGATCTTCATGGCGTCGGGATCGTCAGATGGACCGTCGAATACCACGCGGCCGTCTTCGAGCCTTATGATGCGCCTGGCCTGCGAGGCGATGCTGTTGTCGTGGGTTATGAGGACCACGGTCTTGCCCTGCTCGTTGAGCTGCTTTAAAAGCTTTAAGACGTCGCGGCCGGTCTTTGAGTCGAGGGCTCCGGTGGGCTCGTCGGCGAGGAGTATGGGAGGCTTTCCGACCAGGGCTCTTGCGATGGAGACCCTCTGCTGCTGTCCTCCCGAAAGCTCGTTGGGCTTGTGCTTCAAGTGTTCTTCGAGGCCGAGCTCGGTGAGTATCTCAAGGGCCCTCTTCTTCCTTTCGCTTCTTGAGACGCCGGCGTACATCAGCGGAACTTCTACGTTTTCGATGAGGTTGTACTTGGGCAGCAGATTGTACTGCTGAAATACGAAGCCCAGCATCTTGTTTCTGATCTCGGCAAGCTTTGACCTGGAGAGGCTCCCCACGTCGGTGCCGTCCAGGAGATAGTGACCGCTTGTAGGAACGTCGAGGCAGCCTATTATGTTCATGCAGGTGGACTTGCCGGAGCCGGACTGGCCCACTATGGCGACGAACTCCCCCCTGTCTATGGTCATGGAGATGTGGTCGTTGGCCTTGACGGTGTTCTCCCCCATCACGTAGTATTTGCAGACATCGCGGAACTCTATGAGAGCGCTCATTTATCAGGGCCTCCCGCTGTTTCCGCCCATGCCGCCGAACATGTTCATCCACGAATTGCCGGCCGCAGCCTGCTCGATGTAGGAGATCGTATCGCCTTCCTGAAGGCCTTCCAGGATCTCGACGTGATCGTCGTCGGATATGCCCGTCTTTACCTTCACGTATACGTAGCCCTCGGGAGCGTTCATGTCCTCAAGAGCGTTGACCGCGCTTGGGGAATCGATGCTTACAAGCACCACATTGCCCCTGACGACGGCGCTGTTGGGTATGGTGAGAGCGTTCTTTACGCTGCCTGCCACTATGCTGGCGTCAACGTTCATGCCGGGGAGGAGCCCTCCGGTCTCGTCTATCCTGATGGTGACGGGATAGCTGGTGGTGCCGCTCATGGTGGTCCCCGCGACGGAGACCTTGGTAACGACGCCGCTGAATTCCATGCCTTCCATGGCGTCGGCTGTGATCTTTACCTGCTGTCCCACCTGCATCTGCATTATGTCCAGCTCGTCGATATTGAGGACCATCTCAAGGTAGCTGAGGTCGTATATGGTGCAGAGTATCTTGCCTGCGCTCGCCTTGTCGCCGGTCTTGCCGCTCTTGTCGACTATGGTCCCGCTTATGGGCGAAAGTATGGTGTAGTTGTCGAGCTGGTCGCGGGTCGCTTCCATCGAAAGCTCGGCGCTTCTCAGGCTCTCCTTTGCCCTTTTTATATTCTCGTCTATGTCGCTGCCGCCCAGAGTGACCACGGTCTGGTCTTTTTTAACGTAGCTTCCCTCTTTGACGCTGACGGACTTTACCTCGCCCGAGGTCTTGGCTGTAAGGACCGAGGTGGACTTAGGGCTGAGATAGGCTGCCGAGGTGGAGGATGCTCCGGAGATGACGGCGCTTGCCTGGATGTAGGAACTTAAGGCTCCCGGATTCTTAACTTCTATGGTGACGTTTCTCGTCATCATTCCGCCGGTTCCGGCTATGTCAGCGCCGGATATCTGGGTGATCTTGCCGCTTAAGGTCTCAAAGCTTCCGTCTATGATGACCTGCGCTTCCTGACCGACGTAAAAGCCCTTGGCGTCGGCGCCGGCAAACGGCAGTTTAAGGGTCATGACTGAAGTATCCGTTACCGTGCCTATCTGCTGTCCCGCCATCACGTAGTCGCCCGCGGACACATCCAGGCTCACCAGCTGTCCCGCGGTCTGGGCTTTGACATATATGACGTTCTGAACATCGCTGACGTTTCTTTTGGTCTGATCGAGGGAGATCTGGGCCCTTTCAAGGTTTCCCGAGAGGTCCGAGCTGTCGATCTTATAGAGGACGGAGTCCTTTTCCACTACGTCGCCCTCTTCAAAGCTGCAGCTCAGGATCTCGCCCTCCACAAGGGTCATGACGCTGTAGGAGTTGGCGGGCTGAAGGGTCCCGCTGCCGGTGAGTATCTTCTCAAGGTCGCGTCTTTCGGGAGCAGCCTGAGTGTAGATGCTGGTCTGGGCCATCTCCTTTATCGCCTGGGCCGCTTTATAAATGCGCCAGCCGACTACGGCGGCTCCTATCAGCAACAGTAAGAGCACGATCTTAAAGAAACCTATTTTCTTAAGTTTTTCCCAAATCTTCTTAAGAATTGACATAAGTCGCTCCGTTCGTCGGAAAGTATCGTTTTTAACGATTTTAAACCCGCTTTGTGAAAAAGCGGTGTAGATAAATGTTTGCGTTCGATACAAAAGGCAGGAAGGTCAAGTGACCGTCCTGCCGTGTTTTTGCTCTGTCGGGTGTTTATTTCTTCTCGTTGAGCCAGGCATAGAAGCCCTGCTCCGCGTCTTCGTTCTCGGAGGAGACAGTGCCTACCGGCATGCAGTAGAAGCAGAACTCGTCCTCTCCGTCAAGACCAATGAGGCTGTCGCAGAGCTCGGTGTCGAGGGCTCCGATGGCGCAGCCGCCCAGGCCCATAGCGCTGCAGCAGAGGTAGAGGTTCTGGGTCACGTGGCCGGCGTCCATCATCATCACGCGATGGGAATTGAAGCCGTAGCGCCATTCTCCCCTGTACTGGATGATGCTGTAGTAAAAGATCACGCTGGCCTTGAGGGCGAAGGCCTGGTTCCTTACGCTGGATTTGATCTTTGCCATGAAGGCTTCGTCTGCGGGATCCGCCTCGCAAAGCAGCTCGATGGAGTTGTCCATGGGCAGATAGTGATAGAAGCCGGGCTTAAGGCCTTCAACGTTGAGCACCAGTGGATAGACCTCGAAGGGATGGCGGGCTCCGGCGCTGGGTACGGGGCGCAGGGTCGCGTAGCTTTTTCCTCTCAAGCCCTTGATGCCCTGCTGGGCCCAGAGCATGAATGAGAAGGCCAGGAGGCTGATCTGCTCCCCGGTATAGACTCTCTGGCTTCTTCTGCCGGCGATGATCTTTACGAAATCGCTTTCCATCTTAAGATCGCCGAAATTCATGGGCAGCTTGATGATGTTTTCTGTCATGGGAGCTTTGACGAGGGGCGGCTGGGGCAGCTGGAGCTTCTGGTCGGAGTCGAAGGGTTCCTTGTGCCAGTGGATGAGCTCTCTGCTCTTCAGTATGCGTTCCTTTTTTTCCTGTTCGGTCATGGTCTTTCCTTTCTGCCGCTTGTTGTGAGAACGTATGTGGATCTGTGTGGTTACTTTTCTTCTGTGGGAGCTTCTTTTTCGGCGAGCCGGGCGAGATACTCTTTCCTGCTCAGCCTGTATGACGGATGCATGAGGCCTGTCGGAGGATAATACTCAGTTCCGATGTAATTGAGTCCCAGTTTTTTCGCAACTTCGGCCGATCTCAGATTATCGGGATTGTGACCTGCGAACACGCTCCTCGCTTTGAACTCTTCGAAAGCGTATTCGATAACTCTGTTTGAAGCTTCTACCGCAAGACCTTTGCCCCAGAACCCGGGTCTCAGATGGCAGCCGATCTCCAGCTCCATGTTGATAGAAGGCTTGTGGGGACGAAGACCGCAGACTCCGGCGAAGAGGCCGCTTTCGAGCTCAAAAATGGGCCAGTACTGCATGCCGAAACGCTTTTGGTTATCTATCTCCAATGCAAGCCTGTCCTTTATCTGCTGAGGGCTGAAGACGCCGTTTGCGGAGATATATCTGGTGACCTCTGGATCGCCCCAAAGCTCCTTTGCCAGTTCCTCGTCATCCTCTGTCCAGACCGAAAAGCCCAGCCTCTCGCTGGTCATGAAATAGTCTCTCATGCTAGAGCACCCAGGCAAGAGCGACCAGAACATCCCAAAGCTTATCAGTTGACATAATTATGGTATTGTCATCCTTCTTGGAAAATCCGGGAAAGAAGCTCGACTTGGTAGCCTGGACGTGTTCCTTAAAGCATATCTCCAGGTCGTAATGATCTGGAAGGACGCAGAGCGCCTTATCCAGGGGCTGCTTAAGAGCGTCGTATGCGGCCTGCTTTATGCGCTCGCAGGCCAGCTGGGGATGTATGCATGTGACGAGCCCGCCGTATCCCCTCTTAACGGGAACGGTGATGAGCATGGGGTGCAGGTGTCTGCTGTCGTCGCAGAGCATCTGATCTCCGGTAAGCAGCACCGAGGGGCAGCCGACGCCGGCACAGGCCCAGGAATGGAGCATGAACTCGGACATCTTCTCGCCGTTGAGCTTGATATATACGGTCCTGGTGTTGTGAGTGTGGGAAAGAGGATTGCCGTCCCTGCCTGCCGCGGCATGCCAGCCCACGTACATGGCGGCGTCAAAGCCTTCCTCGACTCCGGCGACCATGCCGTAAGGGGACCCGTTCTTGGATCTGCTGAGCTCGACCTCTTTGGGCAGAAGCTCGGGGATTATATTGGTCATGGGGCCGTGGGAGTCCTTGACTCTCACATAGTCGGCTCCGGCTTCCAGGGCTCCTTCGCAGGCCGCAGCGACCTCAAGGCTCATCTGCCTCCTCGCCGCTTCGTAATCATAGCCTCCCTGCTGCCTGGTCTGGTCCCAGACCGCTGTGGTCGCTATGCCTTCGATATCCGCGCTTATAAATACTCTCATTTCGGACCTCCTTTACTTGTCCAGAACTTCGACCTGAATGTGCTTTACGCTGTCTTCCATGAAGGCGGCGTCCTCATCGCTCAGGGCTGTGTCAAAGGCTTTGGCGCTGTTTTCAACGCTTTCGGGCCTTCTCATGCCCACCAGCAGGCTCATGTTGCCAAACTGCTTAAGAGCCCAGGCCTGGGCGAGATTCGAGTAGCTGCACTCGTATTTTTCAAGAAGAGGAGACCATTTTTCGAATACATCGGCGAGGGCCGCCTTGTAGTCGGCTCCGTACCAAGGGATCCTGGCCCTTATATCGGTCTTTTTGAACTCTTTCTTTAAGAACTCGGGACCGGTGAGGAAGCCCTCTTCAAGCACTCCGTAGGTCTGGAAAGACGCTCCGTACTTTTCGCAGGCCGGGAAATAGTCCCTGCCGTGGAAGGGAGAGAGGACGCTGAAGAACTCCTGGACCAGGGAAGCTCCGCCGTTGGCTGAAGAATTGCCGGCAGCCTCGCAGTAGGCTGAAAGATCTGCGGGCTGGCTGTTGGATATGCCGTAGCAGCGTATCTTGCCCTCTTTTATCAGGTCTTCAAGCACGTCCACGGTGTCGCTTACGGGCCAGAGGTCGCAGACGTAGTGGACGATGAGAGAGTCGAGATGATCAAGGTCCATGCGCTTTAAGATCCCGTCCAGATCCTTTCTGATGGCGTCGGGCCTGGTATCTCTGTCGACCCTGTAGCCGTCCCTTTCATACTGAAGCTTTCCGCCTTCGAGTCTCCAGTTGAGGGAGCACTTGCTCTGAACGACGAAATCGTCCCTTCTGCCCTTGAGAGCCTTGCCCAGCAGTTCCTCGCTCCTTCCCATGCCGTAGACCGGAGCGGTGTCCAGGTAATTGACGCCGTGATCCCTGCAGGCTTCGAGAAGCCTGACTGTGCCATCAACGGTGGATTCCCTGTCGGACCATACTCCCCCTCCGCCCAGGCCCCAGGTCCCCAGGGCCAGCTTGGAGACTCTTATGCCGCTTTTGCCCAGTTCGATGAATTCCATATCGTGTTTCCTTTCATGATCATGAGGATCATTTACGTATAAATATTTATGTTAATACATTTGAAATTTAAATGTTTTAAAGTGTTGATTTGTTGTTCTCAAGCAGACAAATGCATTCTGTATGTCTTGTAAAGGGGAAATTATCGTAGGCTGTCAGGCTCACCGGACTGTAGCCGCTGAGGGCTGCGGCTCTGAGGTTCTCGGCCAATGTCTTGGGATTGCACGAGATATAGAGGATTTGCGGGACCCCGTAAGACAATATCTTCGCGAGAGCCTTGGGAGTGATTCCGCTTCTCGGGGGATCGACAACTATCACGTCGGGTCTTTCCTCGAGGCTGTCCAGGGCGTCCTGCACGTCGCCGGCGATGAAGACGCAATTGTTTAAACCGTTGAGTGCTGCGTTGGCCTTCGCGGCCTCCACCGCTTCTTCAACGATCTCTATCCCGTAGACCCTGCGGGCTTTGAGCGCCATGGCCTGGCTTATGGTGCCTGTCCCGCAGTAAAGGTCGTAGACTGTCTTGCCTTCTATGCCGGGTATGAGTTCCAGAGCGTCTTTGTAGAGCCTTTCGGCGGCCTCCACATTGGTCTGAAAGAATGAGAAGGCTCCGACTTTGAACTTAAGGCCAAGCACCTCTTCAGTGTAGAAGTCGTCTCCGTAAAGGACCTTAAGACCGTTTACGTTCACAGCGTCCGAGGGCTTGTCGTTCAGGGTGTGGAGTATGCCGCAGACCTGTGACTTAAGGGGCGACGTTTTTACCATCTCAACGAAGCCCTGCTCGTCAAACTCGCCGTAAGAGCTCGTAACTATGTTGACCAGGAGCTGTCCTGTCCTCACTCCCCTTCTTAAGATCAGGTTCCTCATGAGCCCGGTGTGCAGCTTCTTGTTGTACTGAACGTATCCTTTCTCAAGGCAGAATTGCAGGGTGCGCTTGACGAGAACGTTGAAATCTTCGGGAACTATCGTGCACGAGGACGCGTCGATGACCGACATGAAAGAGCCTTTTTTGTGCATCCCGAGGCGCAGCTCTCCGCCCTTGTACTCGTCGCCGAAGCTGTACTCCATCTTGTTGCGGTAGCCGAAGCGGACGGGACAGGGCTCGATGCCGCTTAAGATGCCGGGATCTATGACCGCAGCTTTAAGATATCCCCGGACCTCGCCCTCTTTGTTCTTCAGCTGGTCATCGTAGGCAACTCCCTGATATGAGCAGCCTCCGCAGAGGCCGGCTGCGGGACATATCGCTTTATCCATCAGAATTCACCGTATTTGTCCATGAATTCGCGCTTGTATTCGGGGAAGCGGTCCTCTTCTATGGACTTCCTGATGTTTTCCATGGTGCGGACCAGGAAGTGGAGGTTGTGCTCCGAGAGCAGCATGGAGGCAAGGATCTCCTTGTTGACGTAGAGGTGCCTCAGGTAGGCTCTGCTGTAGTTCCTGCAGACGTAGCAGTCGCATTCGGGGTCCAGAGGGCCGAAATCCTCCCTGTATTGAGCGTTCTTGATGGTTATCTTGCCGTGGGAGGTATAGGCCCTGCCGTTCCTGCCCTCTCTGGTGGGAAGGACGCAGTCGAACATGTCTATGCCCCTCTCCACTCCTCCGAAGAGGTAGTCGGGGCTCCCGACGCCCATGAGGTAACGGGGCTTATCCTTGGGAAGCAGAGGCACGCAGTCGTCCAGAACATCGTACATGAGCTCGGCGGGTTCGCCCACAGAAAGGCCCCCTATGGCGTAGCCGGGAAGATCCAGATCAACGATCTGCTTTGCGCTCTCAGCCCTTAAGTCTTTGTAGACTCCGCCCTGCATGATCCCGAAAAGGGACTGGGTCTCAATGCTTTTGTGGTGATCCTTGCAGCGCTTGAGCCAGCGGGTGGTCATGTTAAGAGACTTTGTTACGTAATCCCTGTCCGCTGGGTAAGGAGCGCACTCGTCGAGGGCCATTATAATATCGGCGCCGAGGGCGTTCTGAACGTCTATGCTGACCTCTGGGCTGAAGAAATGCTTTGATCCGTCGATGTACGATCTGAAAGTAACGCCCTCTTCCTTGATCTTGCGCAGCTCTCCCAGGCTGAAGACCTGAAAGCCGCCGCTGTCGGTGAGTATGGCGCCGTTCCAGTTCATGAACTTGTGAAGGCCGCCGGCTTTTCTCACGGTCTCATGGCCGGGCCTTAAGAAGAGATGATAGGTATTGGAAAGAATGATCGAAGCGCCTTCATGGCCCAGCTTCGCCACGTCCTCGGGTTTCATGGCCTTGACGTTGGCCTGGGTGCCCACAGGCATGAAAACGGGGGTCTGCACGTCTCCGTGGG
>JAFRWQ010000246.1 GCA_017437925.1 Bacillota bacterium | reverse complement strand
CCGACAGCGAGTCCATGCCCGAGGGCTGGATGGGCCTGGACATAGGTCCCAAGACCATCGAGCTTTACAAAGAGGCCGTATCTTCCGCCGGGACCGTCCTTTGGAACGGGCCCATGGGAGTCTTCGAGTTCAAGGCCTTTGAGGACGGTACCAGGGCTGTCGCCGAAGCCCTCGCCGAAAGCGGCGCCGTCACCGTGGTGGGAGGAGGGGACTCCGCCGCCGCCATCAGGAAGTTCGGCCTTGAGGATAAGATAAGCCACGTGTCCACCGGAGGAGGAGCCTCTCTCGAATACCTCGAAGGCAGAGAGCTGCCCGGAGTCGCCGTCCTTCTCGATAAATAAGCTTAGGAGAAAGAATGAGAAAGATATTTATAGCCGGCAACTGGAAGATGAACGGAAGCTGCGCCCTTGCCCTGCAGTACGCCAGGGATTTCTGGCCCGCCGAGGACAGGGACCTGGTCATCGCCATCGCGGCTCCCTTCACCCAGCTGGTCGCCTTAAGAGAGGGCATGGAGGGCAGCGGCATGCTGGTCTTCGCCCAGAACATGTACTACGAGGACAGCGGAGCCTACACCGGGGAGATCTCGGCGTCCATGCTCAAGGATATTGGGGTGGACGGGGTCATCATAGGCCATTCCGAGAGGAGGCAGTACTTCGGGGAGACAGACGAGACCGTCCTGCTCAAAACCAAAAAAGCTCTTGAATACGGCCTCATGCCCATAGTCTGCGTGGGCGAGGAGCTTTCGGAGAGGGAAGCCGGCAGCCACTTTGAGAAGGTCAAAGCCCAGGTCGAGAGCCTCTTTTCAAAGCTCACAAAGAAAGAAGCCTTAAAGATCACCTTAGCCTACGAACCCATCTGGGCCATAGGGACGGGCAGGACCGCATCTCCCGAGCAGGCTCAGGAGATGTGCGCCTTCATACGCGATACCGTGAGGGAGATCTCGGGCGATGAGGCGGCGGACAAGCTGACTGTTCAGTACGGAGGCAGCGTCAAGGCCGAAAACATCGGAGCCATCATGGCAATGAAGGACATAGACGGAGCCCTGGTAGGCGGAGCCAGCCTCGACCCCAAGTCCTTCACAGCAATAACCAAAGAAGCCCTGAAGGCCAAGAGGGGGGATAAGCGCAGAAAATGAACAGCGAACACAAGCCCCTTGTAATGGCGATACTGCTTCTTGTATTCTTCGCGGTCTTCACCTTCCTTGTAAAGACCGTGGACGTGCAGGCCATAGGCCCCGAGGGCAGTAGCGTGGGCTTCGCGTCCCTCAACGGGGCTCTCGCGAAGGGAGGCTACCGCGAGCTCTGGTACAAACTGAGCAAATACACAGGCTGCCTGGCCCTGGCCGTCATAGGAGTATACGGCTGCCTGGGCCTGATGCAGCTGATCAAGCGCAAAGACCTTAAAAAGGTCGACAGGGACATTATAGTGCTGGGCTGCTTCTATCTGGTCGTGGGCATATTATATGTCCTCTTCAACAAGCTGGTCATAAACTACAGGCCGGTAATTCTCGAAGAGGGGCTGGAGCCTTCGTATCCCTCGTCCCACACCATGCTGGGCCTCTGCGTCTTCTTGAGCGCCGTCAGAATGGAGAGCATAGCCCCCAAGGGGGGAAGCTCCCTGTACAAGAAGGTGCTGGCGGGCCTTGCCGTCTTCCTCCTTCTCACCAGGCTCTTCTCGGGGGTCCACTGGTTCACCGACATACTGGGCGGAGCCCTGCTTTCCGCGGCTCTGCTCTGCTTCTTCGGCTGGGCGCTGGACCGCTTCGGGGGAAGTGAAAAAAATATTCAAAAATGACTTGCGAAGGCAATTCCCATGTGCTAAACTTTCGTAGTTATCTGTCAATAGCAAGGAGGCAACTTAAGTGAGAATCTTTTTTCAGATAGTGCTCGGTCTGGCTTGTTTAGCCCTGATACTCAGCGTTATGTTCCAGTCCGGCAACAGCGCGGGCCTTTCCGGTTCCATCGCCGGCGGAGCGGAGCAGCTGTTCGGAAAGAAAAAGAGCAAAGGCTATGACGCAATACTCGAGAAGGTCACCATCGTGTCGGCCGTGGTATTTATCATAGTTTCACTGGTTCTCGTAATGATGAACTAAGAGCCTGCAGCTTTACGCATAACTTAGACCTGCCTGAGGCGGGTCTTTTTTATACACCGCAAGAGTCTTAATCAAAACGGAGGGAAAAATGATCAAACTTCTTAAAAACGCCGACGTCTACGCCCCTGAACATATAGGCATGAAGGACGTCCTCATCGCCGGCGAGAAAGTCTTTGCCATCGAGGATAAGATCGACATTTCGGGCGTTCCCGGACTTGAGGTCCTGGATCTCGAAGGGAGGAAGCTGCTCCCCGGCTACATAGATCTGCACGTCCACATCACCGGAGGCGGCGGAGAGCAGGGTCCCGCGTCAAGGGTCCCCGAATCCTACCTCACCGCCTTTACCGCCAACGGCATCACAACCGTCCTGGGCCTTCTGGGCACCGACGGCATCACCAGGAGCCTCGAGAACCTGGTCTCCAAGGCCAGGGCCCTGACCGAAGAGGGCATCACCGCCTACTGCCTCACCAGCTCCTACGGCTATCCGCCCGTCACCATGACCGGCAGCGTGGAGAAGGACATCATGATGCTCGACCCCTGCGTGGGCGTGAAGCTGGCGGTCTCCGACCACAGGAGCAACAACCCCACCGGCGAAGACATCATCCGTCTCGCGACCGACGCCAGAAGGGGAGGCCTGCTCAGCGGCAAGGCCGGCCTCGTGACCATGCACATGGGCGGAGGGGACGCCGCCTTAGAACCCATATTCTACGCTCTCGACCATTCCGACCTTCCCATCAGGAACCTGCTTCCGACCCACATGGGCCGCACGAAGAAGCTGCTGGACCAGGGCGTCGAGCTGGTCAGAAGGGGAGGCTTCATGGACATCACCGCCGCTTCCTACGACGACGCGGTCGACAGGGGAGCCGATCACTTCCTCTACGTGCTGAGCCGGGAGGGAGTCACCGCGGACCACGTGACCATGTCCTCCGACGCCTTCGGCAGCCAGCCCAAGTTCGACGACAAGGGCGAGTGCATAGGCTTGAGCTACGCCAGCCCCGAGTTCCTGCACAAGACAGTAAAGTCCCTGGTAAAGAAGGGCCTGCCCCTCGAAGAAGCGATAAAGCTCCTCACCTCCACCCCCGCCCACATGCTGGCAAAGGACGGAGTCAAGGGCTGCGTGGCCGTCGGGGCCGACGCCGACCTGCTGGTCCTGGACGACAGCCTTGATATCAGAGGCCTCATCGCCAAAGGCAAGACCGCCGTATGGGAGGGCAGCCTGCTGATCAAGGGAAGATTCGAGTAGGGCTTTCGGCATAAAATTCCGCGAAAGTTAAAAAATACTCTCAAAAGAGGTGATTTCGCGTATTAAAGTGTTGCTTTATGCGGTGACATTGGAGTATTATAAATGTAATCAAAAAGTAACATTCGTTTAATATTCAGCGGAATATAGGCATCTGAACGAGAAGGAGAGCGGCAATGCCCAGAGGCGGGAATACAAGAGACAGGCTCATTAAAAGCGCCATCGAGCTGACAGCCAGCTACGGCATCGAAAACGTAACGGTCCGCCGCATCGCCGAGATGCTGGATTATTCCGAGGCGACCCTTTACAGGCATTTCGGCAGCAGGGACGAGCTTTTGGTGGAAGCCCTGATGACCGTCGACGCGAGGATCTCGGCCCGTTTCCTCGAGAGCCCCTGGCTGAGGGACGAGAGCCTGGACCTGATGGAATGCATACATCACATCTGGCGGGATGTCTACAGGTATCTGATAGACAATCCTTCGGAGACCATGTTCATACTCCGCTTCAGGTACTCGAGCCTTTACACCGACGAGGTGAGGGCCAAGAGGAAGAGCTACGACGGATCCTTTGAAGAGCCCATGAGGCTTTTGGGCAGGGCCGGGTCGGGCGGAGCCGGAAGGCTCATAAGCTACAAGGGCTTTCTGCCCAACTATATCTTCGAGCTTACCCTCTGCTTTACCGAAAAGGTCATAGCGGGGAGAGTCCCCGACAGCCCGGAGTCCGAAGAGAAGCTCTGGTCCGTCATCAAGGCGGCCTGCGTCTCCCTCTCGGGTCCCGAATCAGCGTAAGCAAAACACAAGCACACAGGCGCGGCCCCTGCGGCCGCGCTTTTATTTTGCCCCGATCTCTGATATATTTATTGTGTATGACCCTGCGGGCGGAAAGCCCCCAAAAAGGGCCAAAAAACCGAAAATACAGGGAAAACACATGGGAAACACATTCTATCTTTCATGGGAGCCGGCTCTAATGGCCTGGCTCCAGGCCAATATGGGCAGCGCCGCTGTCTTCATCGCGAAATT
>JAFRWQ010000245.1 GCA_017437925.1 Bacillota bacterium | reverse complement strand
TTAAGCACCAGGCAGTATAAGCAGATAATAAGAGCCAACGACAGAGCTACGATGCTGAATCTTGCCAAGGGCGTTAACGGCTATACGCTGTGTTCGGGCATCCTGTGCGAGGAGTTAAACGGCGATGATTTCTGTGCGCTCAAGGTAGATACGGATGAGAAGATGACCATAGGCTATATTGCAAGAAAATCATCCATAATCAGCGAGATCGGGCAGAAATATCTGGAAGAGATCATTAAATATAAGGATAAGGTACTGGGATAAGATTCCGTAGCGTCATAAGATGCTGCAGATGATTTATAGGTTCAGCCTATAGCCGAATATAATATATTGAGATTAGACAGAATATTGCACGGGTATTACAATCACAGATGAAAATACTGATGACTGTTCTGAATCATACGGTTTTTAATGTATCTGTTTCGAACAGTCAGATGAAAATAATCAAACGTAAATATAGGAGGTAGATCATGTCAAACATTTATAAGGGAACACTGGGACTGGTAGGCAACACGCCTCTTGTTGAGGTTACAAATATCGAGAAGGATCTGGGCCTTGAGCAGGCTTCATGCTCCTCCGATATCGCAAGCGCAGAGGACAGGATAGCAAAGCTTGACAAAGACCTCCCCTTCGGCAGCAGGAAAGAGGCGGAGGAGGACATAAGAGATAAGGAAAACCGGGTCAAAAGCTGGGAAGAGGCAAAGAAAGATGTCGAAAAGGACTTAAACGAACTGAGCATCGCTGCTGCCGGCCTCGAAAGCCGCATAAAGACCTTAAAAGCAGGCCTCGGTGAAGACGAGGGCTTAAGCTCCGCCGGGGAAAAGGAAGCTTTGGCCGCCCTTAACAATGAAAAGGACCGCATAAACGACGAACGCGGCGACCTTACAGCCGGACTCAGCGCCAACAGGTCCGTTTTAAAGGCCCTGAAGGAAAAGGTCCCCGAAGAAAAGGAGCTGTTCAGGAAGCGCACCCTGGTCAAGGCCCTGCACGACACCGCCTCCGGCGGGCTCAGCGGCAAGGAGAAGATCATGCTCGAGACCTATGTGCAGATGAGCTGCTTTGACCGCATCATAAGGCGGGCCAACCTGAGGCTCATGGTCATGAGCGGAAACCGCTACGAGCTGGCGAGAAGGAAGACCGCCGCCGACCTGAGGAGCCAGAGCGGCCTGGAGCTGGACGTGATCGACCACTACAACGGGAGCCTGCGCAGCGTCAGGACCCTTTCGGGCGGCGAATCCTTCAAGGCGTCCCTCTCCCTTGCCCTGGGGCTTTCCGACGAGATACAGTCTTCGGCGGGAGGGGTCAGGCTGGACACCATGTTTGTCGACGAGGGCTTTGGCTCTTTGGATGACGAGTCCCTGCGGCAGGCGGTCGACGCCCTGGCTTCTTTGGGAAGCTCCGACAGGCTGGTGGGCATAATCTCCCACGTGGGGCTCCTCAAGGAGCGCATCGACCGGCAGATCGTGGTGACAAGGGACGGCAGCGGAGCCAGCACGGCGAAGATCATGATGTGAGGGGAGGCCTGACTGCTGCGTCGCCGGCCCGGCAAAGATCGTGATGTGAGGAGAGGCCTGACTGCTGTGAAGCCGGGCCGGCAAAGCGGCAGGCTCTGTGATCAGGCAGCTTCGGATGCGGTCCCCGACCGCGCCGGTTTTATCATCCGGACGGCCGGCTAAAGTTCCGCACGGAAAACGGCCCGGGCGCCAACGCAAAACGATTGTTATATAACACCTGAAAGTTAACCAAAAAGGCTGAGATCTCTAGGGGTCTCAGCCTTTTGATGTTTCTATGTTCTTCGCCGTCCTACTTCTTCTTAAACAGCCTGTCCCTGTACTGCAGGGCGAGAATGAAGAGGAAGAGGGCGATGATTATGCCATAGCAGACGAAAAGGTGGTTCATGCTGCGGGGCACTATGCCCAGCATCAGCAGCATGGGGGCGCCCAGCACTATGGCCCAGAGGTTCTGATAGATGATGTTGTGGGAGGCCGGGGTCTTGAAGAGGGGGTCGATCTCCCTCAGCAGTATGACGCCGGTGGAGGCTGTGCCGGTCAGCATGCCGTACATGGCGAGGAACATCTCGTCGGAGTAATCGGGGAAGAGGTGGCGGCAGATCCTGTCCACGTAGATGTAGGTGATGAGGGCTCCGCCCAGGCACTCCAGCAGCAGGGGCACCCAGAACTCCTTGTATTTGAAGGCCGAAAGGTCGATCGACGCGATGGAGGCCACTACCATGATGTCGAACATGAGGCCGCTGATGCGGTTGAGCATGTAGTTGTTGGTGTACTCCCTGTGCATCACGCCCTTCCTGCGCAGGTCGTTGCCGATGTTTTTAAAGAGTATGGCCCAGACGGTGCCGATCAGGAAGTTGAAGCCCCAGATCAGGGGGTTCACCGTGTTCATGGCGAAGCCTCCGGCGGGCTCGAGGATGTACTTGTAGACCAGCCACATGGAGCCGAAGGCCACGGCGTAGGTCATGAAGACCAGGGCGAACTGGACGGTCAGCTTGTCCATGGATTCTGAGACCGGGATCTCGTTGTCCGAACGGAAATCCGAGAGTTTAAGGTCGTCGGCGAGGTCCTCGCCGCTGTGCCTGTACTTGTCGCTTTTGCTCAGTTTGCCCAGGTAGATGAGGCCGCCGGCGCAGGCGCTGAAGAAGCCCATGGCGGCTATGGTGAGGCCGTAGCTGGTGCCGTTGACGAAGCCGTACTGGCTCTCATAGGTGGCGCCCCAGTTGAAGGCTTGGCCGGGTCCCTGGCCGTAGCCCATGGGAAGGAGTATGCCTCCTGCGGCGAAGCTTCCCAGGGCATAGAAAAGGGTCGCCGAGATCAGCAGGCCGAAGAGGGCCTGGATCAGGTAGCCTCCCACGGTGATGGTGGCTGTGTTGAACACGTCTTTTCTTGCCTTCTTGCCCCTGACCCCGTCCAGATGGCGCCAGGCCAAAGCGATGAAGCCAAGGCCCAGGCCGTGGTAGGTGAGGGATTCCAGGGTGGAAAGGTCGAACATGCTGGACCCGAAGGCCGACTTGTAGATCGAATCGGCCGCCAGGACTATGAAGCCGCCCACCACCGCGCTGGGCAGCAGGGATCTTCTCAGCAGATGGATCTTCCTCCTCAGCAGATTCGCCAGCATCATGGCTGCCAGCAGTATCGAGACCGTGATGACGAAGGACCAGACCTGGCTGTCCCAGAAATTGAAGCTTCCTGTCATAGTGTCACTCCTTGATCATAGGGCGCCGCCAAAGCTGCCCCTGGCGGCGCGGAAAAGGTAGAGGTATTTGAGGGCGCTGAAGGATATGGGCCCGGTGAATTCCCTGTGGCCCGCAAAGCCTTCGGTATGTATGAGCAGCAGGTTCCGCTGGTTTATGGCGATCCCGCTGATATCGTCAAATTTCAAAACGATGTTTCCGGCTTCAAAGCGGTCTGAAAAGGCCCTGAGCTCGGTCTCGCCGCTTTCCGCTTCGCCGTGGTTTTCGTCTATGAGGCGGCTTTGGACCCGGTCGCTGAACAAAAGCTCGTCCGGCCCCGATCCTTCGAGCAATTTCGCCATGCCGTCCCTTTGCATCTCATCCAGCCCGGTCATGGTGAGCTTTTCGCCTTCCGGGCTTTCGGGAGAGCTCATAAAGCCCTCTTTATCCATGAAGACCTGCCAGCCGCAGCTGCAGAAGATTCGCCTCTTTTTACTTGAGATGCCGCCTATCCGCCCGCAGGAGGGGCACATGAAGAGGGCGGACTCTATGCTTTCGGCGGGCTTTCCGCTCTTGTAGGCCACGGGATCTCTTCTCTGGTCTTCGTAGGCGTCCACGAAGAGGTCTCTTTCGATGAGGCTCTGGACTTCTTCCCCGCTCATGGCCTTAAGCTCGGCGGGGCTGTATATCCCGGCGATCTCTCCCCTGATGCGGCCTTTTCTGGGGCCTTTTCCCCAGCGGGGCCAGGTGAGATAGCCGCCCCTCAGCCTGTAATTGACCAGGGTAGCGCCGCAGGTCCGGGCCATTTTGCCGGTGGCGGGGGGTATGGGGCAGGTCTGCCCGTTGAAGGAGCGGTTGCCCTCGGGGAAAAGCATCACGGAGCTTCCGGCCCTCACCTTTTTAAATATGGTCTTGACGGTGTGAGCGCCCTGGACGCCCTTGTAATGGACTATGATGTCGAACCAGCTGTCGATGAGCCTTCCGAGAAAGCCCATGCGCAGTATGTTTTCGGTGGCGACGAAGCTCATGGTCCTGCCTGCCGCGATCCCGGCCATGACGCAGTCCAGGTCGGTGTTGTGGTTGCAGAGCATGAGCACGGGGCCTTCGATGGCAGGAAGGCTCTCGAATTCGTATCCGAAAAAGCCCCTGACAAGGGGCTTCGCAACGGCGGCCACACGCCTGTATATCTTTTCCCTTCTGAGATCTTCTTCCATAGGCCTCCGGTTCGCCTTGTACAACTGCTTTATTTTATACTAATTAACATAAGAATGCGAATGTTTTTTTAGTGAAGTAATAAAAGCGGGCCCGGTAAGGCGGAGGATATTAAAAAGGCGCGGTATGAGACCACGCCTTAATATGTTTGGGAACAGACCCTTGCCTGCTCTATTCAGGTTGGACTTTGCTCTGAATGCTGCAAAAGCCTGTCCCATGGGCCTTTAGTACGCCCTGTGGAGCATCCAGTAGGGATCGTCGTCGTCGAAGATGATGTCCGCCGTGTAGCTCAGGCTTTCCCCGTCCTCAAAGACCGCGGTGAAGACCACGGATCTCTGCTCGGGGCCGTTTTGAGCCAGGCTGTTTATCATGGCCCGGTCCCAGAGCTCTCCGCTGAAAACCGTATAGGTATGCTCGCCCTGTGTAAGGCTGCCCGACCTTGACAGTACCGCGCTGTAGGAGGTCCCGCTGAGCCTTGCGGTCACTCTGACCGCTGTGCCCTCGACCGGAGCCTCCAGCACCAGGGCTTCGCCTGCCCAGAACACATTGGTCCCCCTCTTTCTCGGCAGGGCCTGGTTCCTGTAGGTGTTGAAATTGCTCACGTAATAGGTCCTGCCCCTGTCTCTGAAGTTGTTGAAATTATAAGTCTGGCGGTTGTTTTCCCAGTCGTCGGTGTGGGTCACGGCGCCGCTGAGGCTGTTCCTTACTCTGACCACATAGGTGTAGCTTTTGATGCTGCTGGCCGTGCCGTCGGACACGGTGACGACCGCCTCGTAGCCGCCTTCCCTGGCGTCGGGCACCCCGGTGAAGATCAATTCGGAATACACTCCGCCGCTGTTGGGCGTGATGCCGGTCTTGGTGCTGCTGTAGACCGGGGAGGACCCGTCCTCATAGTACAGCTCCGTCCTCACCGTCAGGACATCGCCGTCGGTGTCTCCTACTGTAACGAGTATGTTGTAAGCGTCGCCGTCTCTTAAGCTGCCCGGACTTGTCCTTATGGTCCTGACGTAGGGCGCTTCGTTTTCGGGCAGGCTTCCTTCTATGTAGAAGACCGCCGTCGCCACGTTGGACGCGTAGTCGTAGTCCTCAATTCCCGAGTCCCGGCCCGCCCTGTCGACCGCCCAGTGCTCCACCGTATACTTGCCGTCCACGTAGAACCTGGGGACCGAGCTCGTGAGTATCTGTCCCGATATCGGGTTAAGTCCGTCGTTCATGGGTTCGTGGGTGTAGCGGAAGAAGCCCTGTTTTTCGGGATCCGCCTCGTAATCGAAGTAGCTGAAGCTGTAGATCACGGTCTGGCCCTTCTTGTAGACCCTCGCGGTCTTCGGCTCTTCTTCGGTCTTATCGCTGTGGACGACGGCTGCCTGGGCGTCAACTGCGGTCCAGGCGGAAAGGTAGGACTCCTCCGTAAAGGCCGTGTCGCTCACGTATATCCTTTCGCCGTTTTCCACGTACCATATGCGAAGGCCCGAGATCACGGTGGTTCCGGTCTTGCCCGGTATGAAGGAGAGGGAGACGGGACCGCCGGCCGAAGCTCCCGGGACTATGACATCGTTTCCGATCACGGCGAAGTGTCCCTCGGAAAGAGCTGAACCGCTGCCGGCAGGGGCGAATATCATGTCAATGCCGCTGATGCCCGCATGCTGCGTCCGCATATCCTCAACATAAGAGCTTATATACCCTCTGCCCGAAGCAGAGGCGGAGTACAGTTCGCTGCCCTTGAGAGTGAAGCTGAAGGCGGTCTGTCCCCGGGGCACGTTTACTGTCCTGTCGTAGTATTCGGTCGCGATCTCACCGCCGTCGAGCCAGAGGTCATAAGCCGCCGCTTCCAGCGCGTACCTCGTATCGCCAAGGACCTCGGGCGCGCTCTGGACGGTGTTTACTTTGAGCCACACCGCCTTCATGCCCTGAGGCAGGGTGTAGGTGAGCCTGTCGATATAGCCGCCTCCCGAATAGTTTCTGCGGTTCACCATGGTATAGGTGCCGTTGGGCGACGCGGAATACCTTACGGCATCGCCTGAGGTTTCAAAGCTCAGGGTCCCGGGACCTGTCTCAAAGCTTCCCGAGATGCGGTTCAGGGAGGCTCCGGTCTCGACACTGCTCTCCTTTGCCAGGCTCATCAGCCCCGCGCCGACCTGCTCCGCGCTCTGATCGACAAGGCTCAGAGTAATTGAATTTACCGAGAGCTTAAGGTCGCTGCCTATACTGTAAATCCCCGCGGACAGCAATCCGTCGTGTATGTAGGTACCGCGCGCGGCGCCTCCCGCTTTCCCGCAGTTTACGATGTTCCAGCGCATCTTCTCCCCATCCTTTTCGATCGTTACTTCCGGGGTCTTTGCTCCTAAGGGGTATTCGTAATCAAAGGAAAGTATGGCGAACCGGCCTTCGGGAACGGTAAAGCTGATGGGCGCTGTGTTCTTTGACAGGGTGCAGCCCCGCCCGGAGCCTGCCGTGACCGAGGCGCTGTCCCAGGAGAAAATGCCCTTGGGAAGGTCCTTAAAATCCTCTGTAAACTCGGCAATGACCCTGTACTTGGGCGAGGCGCTGTCCGAAGGCCTTTCTACGTTCTTCGTAAAGTAGAGTATGTCGCTGCCGGCGTCGGTGTCGTATTCGTAGTAATAGGTCCTGCCGCTCTCAAGCGCGAGACTTCTCGTGAGATAGCCGTCGGACTTCTTCGTCTTTAGGCTCAAACTCGCCAGAGTCTCGCCCCTTCCGCTCATCTCCAGGGCCGCGGCCTTGCCGTCAAAGAGGCTGTCCACAGAGAAGGACGCGCTGTAATCCCTCTCCAGGCTTAGTTCGCGGAGCTTAAGCTGCTCTTCCATCGCGCCTTCGCCGAAGCTTAAGGTCCTGACCGCGCACTCGGTCTCGGTAAGGCCCGCCCTCTTTTGTATCGTAAGATTGCCGGCCCTCGCCGCGAAGCGCTGATTCTTCCTGTCGGACCTGAAGTCGGCCTCGCCCCCCGCGATATTAAAGATGAAGGTCCCCGCGGGATAGTCGATATTGGTCTCGGGAAGATCCATATTGTATGTGGAATTGCCGTATGACGGCCCGTAGGTCACGTAAGCCCTGCCGTTTTCATAGTAAGCTTCGGCCGGATGATCGGCGCCGCAGGCGTAGAGCAGGGTCGCGCTGCCACGGACGGTCTTTCGTATCACCGCGCCGCTTTGCATATCGAGGTAATAGGCGTTGGTATCCCAGGTGGAATTGCCCGAGACCGTATGGCTGTGGACGTGGGCAGCGACGGCGGCGCCTTTGATGAGGCCGTATCCGTCCCTTACAGCGGTCACGCTCTTTATGCCCTTGAAGTTTCCGGGGACGGACAGGGTCTTCGGCGCTGCCGCTCCGTTTTCGTAGAACTTGACCGTACCCGAATCGTACCGGATCGCGATGGTCCCTGCGCTGTCGACGCCCGCGCAGACCCCTTTTAAGGCGCTGTTTGCGACCGGAGGAGCGCTGTCCGGCAGGAGCTCGGTCAAGAGCTCTTCGGTGACCGGATCGAAGATGCTTCGGTACAGGGTAAGGCCTCTTTCGGTCACGAAGTTGAGCCTGCCCTTGTAAAAGGCCGCTTTCTCATAGCCTGCCTGAACGCTCAGGTTCCTTATCTTTGACAGCACTCCGCTCGGGGCCAGCCTGTATATGCCGTCGCTTTTAAGGGCATATATGCTGCCGTTTCCTTCAAAGACGGTATCGCCGAGTTCGATCCCTATCGTTGTAATGAAGGAACCCGTCCTCTTGTCTATGACCAGGGTCTTCCCCTCTTCGCTCAGGAAGACGTAGTTTCCGCCTTCGTTCACTGTGAGCCTGGCGTTCTTTAGCCCGTCCGGGCTTGAAAACACGGCGGGAGTGATGCTGACCGACCAGATCTTCTGCGGGGCGTTTGCGAACAGGTCCCAGCACTCGAGGGTGAAGGGGTAGGTCCTGTCGTAGCTGCTTAAAACCTCCTCTTTCCTTGCGAATTCAAGGCTGCTCCTCATCCTGAAGACGTATATGCCGTCGCTTGTGATGTTGGTATTTGCCGAAAGCTCATAGGTATAAGCGGATTTCTCGTTGAGGGTGTCGGCCCTCTTTACGCTTCCGCCCTTATCGCCCCAGAAGGGGCTGTCCGCGACGCCGGAGGTGAAGCTCAGAAGGCTTCCTCCGGCCATGGACTTGAGCTCCTCGAGGTCGCTGTCTGTCAGGGGCCGGATCTCGGTGTTCGGAGTGTATACGGTGTCCGGATCGGCGATGCGAAGGGTTTTGACCTCGGCGGCGACGCTCTCTTTAAGCAGGGCTATCCTCATGGCCTCGGCTTCGGTCTTAGCCTTCACTTCTTCGGCAGAGCTTGAAGACAGGAGCAGTATCTCCGCGGTCTTCGCCTTCTTAAGGGTGAGGAGCACCTCGGGAGGGATGTTGTCTACGTGGGACCGGGCTGTGGCCGCCGCCCACTTGTAATCGTCCGGACTTATGTATTCGGGCAGGGTCTCCTCGGTCCAGACGTCGGTGACCTTAAGGCTCACGTCAAAATACCCCACGCCGGTCTTGCTGAAGCACACCGAGAGCAGGGAGCCGAAGCTCTCGTCGGCAAAGCCCGGGGCGCCGTTTACAGGTCCGTAGTTTCCGTCGCCTTTTTCAGCGATGCTCCACTCGCGCCTCAGCTGGTCGCCGTCGGCGGTGCTGGCGTCGCGCATGGAGATCTTCGCGATGTTGGACGAGGATTCCCTGTAATACACTTCGGCAAGCTCCACGGCGGCGTCGGGAGCTTCGTCGGGAACGACGGTAAAGCTTGAAATTACAACATCTCTTGAGCCTCTCGGATCTTCTGCCTCGATCTCGTAGGTGAAGCTCTTCTCTTCGCTGAACTTGGTCAGGAATTCCAGGCGCACAGACACGTAATAGCTTCCGACCTCGTTGTTTGTGAGGCTCCTGTACTTGATGTGCCCGGTGTTTTCGGGAGCGGGCTCGGGGCCCGAGAAGTTCTTTGAAACGCTGATGCTTTCGCCGCTCTCGCTCTCGCTTATCCTGATATTGAGGGAGTTTATGGGGTAGGCGGGATTTTGGGCCACGACCACGTCCAGGGTCTGCCTGCGGTTCTCCTTCCGCTTTCCGCCCAGGACTGCCGAGACCGACGGAGTCTTCAGAATATCGATGGTCTCGGTATCGGAGGAGGAGCCCTCGTCGGTATCCACTTTAAGGGTCACGTCGTAAGAGCCGGGCGTATCGTAGATGAGCTTCATCTCGGTGAGGCTCTCCCGCTCCGCTGTGTCCGCGCCTTCCGCCGTGAAAGTATTGGAGGCCAGGCCTTCGCTGTAGGCCCTGACCAGTCCCACTTCCTCCCCGCCGACGGTGATAGTCGAATCGTCCCTTGCGAAAACGGCGTGGCCCTCATAGCCCACAGGGGGAAGTATCAGGTCGGCGAAGGCGTCGGCCGGACCGTCTTCGGTCACCGCGCCGGTAATTAAGTTCTGCCACATGGCGGTCAGGGTCACGTCGCAGGGAATGCGATAGGTCTCCCCCGGCAGGACCCGCAGCAGACCGCCGAAGGTCGAGAAATACGCGAATTCCTTGCCTTCCGGTGCGATGAATTCGTTTTCTAGGACGGTCACGAGCTCCCCCGGCCTGTACTCGTTGGGGCCGGTCATGGTCCCGCTGCCCTCGCCGGGCCTGTATGTGACCCTGAAGGTCCTGGTGTCGCCCTGTTTCACTAAGGGGAAGGCCTTTTCGAAGATGTATTCGGACTGCGGGATCTCTACCAGGTCGTCGTAGGTCCAGGTGAGCTTGAATATATACCTGAAGGAGTAGCCTATGGCGCCGCCGTTCATGTATATGCCCTCGCCCGAACCGATGCGCAGGCCCGCGGTGTCGTAGGTCGTGGTCACATCGTTTTTCACGCAGGATATGCGGTAGCCGCTCTTGAGCCTTCCGCCTTCGTCGATGACCTCAGCCAGCTGGACGGCGCCGGGCTCCGAGCTCATGCCGCCGTCGCCGTAAGAGAACATGGCCTTGCCCTGGCCCAGCTCCCTGCCGCCGCTGTCGTATATCGCCCAGAGATTGAAGCCGCAGATGATGTCCATGAGGAAGAGGTTCATGTTTCCGCCAGCCGCCTCATAGCTCATTAGCTGTCCATTTCCCATTCTCAAGTTGAACTTAGGTTTTATACTAAACTGGAAACTAGTATCCCAGGGATGGGGAATGCCGTAAGGAGTTATCGTTGCTATGGAGTCAGTCTCAATGTTTTCCGCAGCAGATATCGTAAGCCCTTTGAAGCGGTTCTCGTTTAGAGCGTTTCTGACTTCCGCAGGAACTTCAGCAATAAAATCGATGCTTTCGACGTTTTCCTCAAGATAATTCGTGATACTTCCGCTTTCAAGGATAATATCATCGTCATCTACTATTTTACCGGTTGCTCCTATCTTCCACTGGGCGCTTGATGTATGCCATACGTCATAATGGTTTTCACAGTAAGAAGTCGCGATCTTGGGAGAATATCTGTAGTATTTGGTCTCCCCGTTGACCTCTTTCTTAAGATCGCAGTCCGGTTCGACCATCAGAGTATAGACCTCGAAGATGGGAGCTCCGTCGTCCCCGTAGATCAGGGTGGGCTCGCCTATCTGCCTTGCCTGATGCTCCTGAATGTACATGGAGGGAGGGTCTCCGGCGTAATCGAAGCCTGCCGGAACGGAGGCGAAGGCCTCAGCCGGGAAAGAGGAAAGGAGCAGTATCAATATGAGGCTTAAGGAAAGGATCTTCTTCATACAGCCGCTCCTTTACTGGTTCTTCCAGGCCCAGAAGCCCGCGTGGGTATTGGGTGTTTCCTGCCAGTAGTCAACCATCTCATAGGCGGCCATGATGCGGAAGATATCATCTCCACCGTCTTCACGGGCGTCTTTTATGAGCTGATAAGTAATATCTTTATAGAAAGTCTCGCCGCTTTTATCATATAGACCCACAGTAACGCTGATAGATTTATCTTCAAGAGTAGAACCGGCTCCCTCGAGTTCGATTTTCACATCCTTAGCTTTTCTTATATCTTCCCAGTACTCAGGGTGGAGAAGAACTCCTTTAGTATTGGTGTAGCCCGCTATTCCAGCGCCACTGGTATTAAATATGCGGATCTCAATCTGGTTTTCCCATTCCTCCGGTATCTGCGGTTGGGAATAGCTGAAATAGAACTTACCGCCTTCTTTGGTTATCTTTACGGAAGCCAGGATCTCGTCCAGCACAGCCTTTCTCTCAGGGTCGAGCAGACCTTCGACTCCGGTGACAAGCTTCTGCCCTCCGGGTTTTTCGCCTATGATCACCATCTCCGGCGCCAGTTCTTCAAGCGTGGGCTTTTCGCCGGTCTGGGGCTGTTCGGTCCCCTGGCCGCTGTTGCCCTGCTGATTTTCGAGCTTCAGCTCCATGCAGCAGACGGCGACCTTGGTGGCTTCGGAGCGTTTCAGGGTCTTTTCGGGCTTGAAAGAGCCGTCGTCGTATCCTTCGAGCACCCCGAGGACGGAGCACAGCGATATATAGTACTCGTGCGGGTCGTCTTTAGCGACGTCGCTGTACTGCCTGTATGGCACGCTCTTGGGCAGCTCAGCGTTCTTCGCAAGATAGCCGGCGGCGATCAGGGCCATGTCGCGCCTGGGGATGGGATCGTCCAGCCTGGTGACGGGGATAGCGGACTCCGAATAATAGCCCAGCTTGAGGCCCATGTTGTAATACGGGACCCCCCAGTGGCCGGTGTCGATCTGCGAGATCTTTTCTTCTGTGGTCTGCTGCTCCACCATCATGGCGATGAACTCGCTGTATTTGAGCAGCTTGTCGGGTTTGAATGTGCCGTCGGGATAGCCCTCGACCATGCCCAGCTCAACGGCCCGGCTGACGAATTCGGCATACCAGATGCTGTCGGCGACGTCGGGGAAGACGCTGCCCGCGTAGGATGCCGAGGCGACGGAGCCCAGCAGCAGGCCGAGCGCCAGCGCGATCGCTATAAGTCTTTTCATTTTCGTTCAGATCCCTTTCTCTTAAGCCTCATGAGTTTTATGCTGTCATGACATTTATCTCTGACGCCCGCGTCCGGGCGCAAAGGACGGTCGTAAGCCCGCGGAACAGGCCGCAGGCGATGGATATTTCTGGCAATAGCATATCACGGGACGGAGCCGCTGTCAACTAATAATTGATGGAAATGTCAAAATTTAACATAGCGGAGAGGCTGTCACGCTTCAGTACGCAGAAAACTCCGTAAAGCCTGACAGTAGCAGGGTTTACACGATGCGGCACAGCGCCGGTCTGCTCTCTTTCGCGGCCTAAGACCTTGCGGATTTCATTTTCCGCAATACAAAACGTCCCGCCTTGCGGCGGGACGCACAGAGCAGTTATATAATATATAATTTGAAGCCGAAGATCCGGGCCTTAAGACCTTTTTACTCCCCCTCTTTAAACACGGTCTTCCTGTGTTTTTTAAGGGCAGAATAAAGCAGCATGCCCAAAAGTCCGCACGAGATGACCTCTCCCAGGCCCACGCTGAGCATCATGACGGGTATGGGAAGCTCCAGCCCGTAGGCGTATTTCAGCACGAAGGGCACGATGAGGGCGTTTGAAACGATGGGGGGGACGGGGGCGAGGTAAGGGCTCGCGTTCCTCAGCTTTCTTGTGAAAACGGCGCCGATCAGGGTCGCCAGGCTCCCGAAGATGATGTCGGGAAGGACGGCTCCGCCCATGATGTTGCCCAGAAGGCAGCCTATGAAGAGGCCGGGCACGGCGGCTGAGGTGAAGACGGGCAGTATGGTCAGGGCCTCGGCCACGCGCACCTGCGCCTCCCCGAAGGAGATGGGGGCGAAGACGTAGGTCAGGACCACGTAAATGGCGGCGATCATTCCGGCCCGGGCCAGAAGAAGGGTCTTGCGGTTTTTCATATTGAGTTTCTCCTTAGTTTTGTTTTACGTGAGGATGGTCTCGAACTCACGGGCCGTTTTTCGCGCGGCGGAGCCTAATATAACACAGAAGGGCCCCCGTGGCAAGAAGAAAACTATCCCAATATCAGCCAAAAGGGTGTAAACTGATATATACAACAGTTTCGCGGAAAGGAGGAGGCAGCCTTGAAAAAGCTCCATTACGCCTGGGTAATATGCGCGGTGAGCGTGGTGCTCTACCTTTGCAACGTGGGCCTTTGCAGCAACATACTGGCCGTCTACCTCCCCTACATAGAGGCGACCGGCATCAGCGACAGCACCGGAAGCGCCATACTCTCGGTGCGCTGCCTCTTTTCCTTCCTCAGCATGTTCGCGGTGGGGGTGCTCTACCGCTGCTTTTCCATAAGGACGGGCCTGCTCATAGCCTCTCTCTTCGGCATAGCCTCGGCCCTGGTCTGTTCGGTCGGGGGAAGCCCTGCGGTTTACTTTACCGGAGCGGCCCTTGGAGGCGTTGCCTACGGGGCCGGGGGAGCCTTCCCTGTCTCCCTCCTGGTCTCCCGCTGGTTCAACAGCAGGAAGGGCCTGGCCCTGGGCATAAGCGCCGCGGGATCCAGCCTTTCCACCATGTTCTTCTCGGCCCCGGTCACCGCGATCATACAAAGGCATTCCCTGCGCGCCGCCTTCCTGGCCCAGGCCGCCTTCATGGCCCTCTGCTGCGCGGTCTCATGGCTGCTTTTAAGAAACGGCCCCGAAGAAAAAGGCCTTCTGCCCTACGAGAGCAGCTCGGAAGCCCTGAAAAAGAACGGCAGGGAAGTAAGTTCAGAGCTTCCCTCCCCGGTGATCTGGCTTTTGGGCTTCATGATGCTCCTTAACGGCGGGGTCAGCCTGTCCTTCTCGGGCCACATCTCGGTGCTGGCCAAGAGCTGCGGCTACAGCGCCGCCGCGGCAGCCGCCATACTTTCATTCTTCAGCCTGGTCACCGCCCTCTCCAAGCTCCTTTCGGGAGGGATCACCGACCGCCTGGGAACCAAGGTCAGCACCGCCGGCCTCATACTCATATTCATCGCGGGCTGCGTATGCGTGATCCCCATGAACGGCGTCTCCCTCGTCCCCTGCTACGCCTCGGCCCTCTTCATGGGCTTCGGGGCTTCGGTCTTCAACATGGGGCCCGCCCTCTGGGCAGCGGACCTGGCCCCCAAAGCCGGCTACCCCAAGACCGTCCGCTGGCTCCAGCTCTTCTACAACCTGGGCGGCATCATCTTCACGGTGGTGCCCGGCTTCATCGCGGAGCGCAGCGGGGAATACAAGAGCTCCTACATACTCTTCGCTTTCATGATGGGGGCGAGCCTCTTCATCCTCCTGTGGACCTACAGGTACAGCGAAAATACTTAAAATTCAAGCTCTGCGGGCCTCTTGCCACAGGCCCCCGCGTTTAGTATGATATAAGATACCCCAGAAAATACATTCCGACCGAAAGGGAAAAAGATGAACGTCATAATGCTTTCAGGCGGCTCGGGAAAGAGGCTCTGGCCCCTTTCGAACCGGGTGCGCTCCAAGCAGTTTCTCGAAATATTCAGAAATGAATACGGACAGCCCGAGTCCATGGTAAAGCGCATGTACCGCATGCTGCTTTCGGCGGACCCCTCGGCCCGCGTCACCGTTGCGGCCCCCGAAAACCAGCTGCCCCAGATCAGGGCTCAGCTGGGCAGCCTGGTCCGGATATGCTCCGAACCCGCCCGCAGGGACACCTTCCCCGCCATAGCCCTGGCGGCCTGCCTGCTTAAAAAAGAAGGAGCAAAAGAAGATGAGCCCGTGGTCGTCTGCCCCTCCGACCCCTGGGCCGGCCCCGCCTACTTTGAGTGCATAAAAAAGATGGCGGACCGCTGCGAAGACGCAAACCTCACCCTCATGGGCATAGAACCGACCTTCCCCTCCGAAAACTACGGCTACATAATCCCCGCGTCGGAAGGCGAGGTCAGCCCCATACTGGAATTCAAGGAGAAGCCGGACCGCGCCCTGGCCCAAAGCTACATCGAAAAGGGCGCCCTCTGGAACGGCGGAGTCTTCGCCTTTAAGCTCTCGTACCTTCTCGGCATCTGCGAGAGGCTTCTGGGCACCTCCGACCACGACACCCTGCGCCGCAATTACGAGGACGCTCCGAAGATAAGCTTCGACTACGCCGTGGTCGAAAAGGAGGAGTCCCTGCAGGTCATACGCTGCGCCGGGCCCTGGAAGGACCTGGGCACCTGGGATTCCCTGGCCGGGGTCCTGGGGGACGAAGTGATAGGCAGCGCAGTCGCCAAAGACTGCGAGGGGAGCCTCGTGATCAACGAGCTAGGCCTGCCCATGGTCGTCCTGGGCATAAAGGACAGCGTGGTTGCCGCGACTCCCGACGGCATACTTGTAAGCGCGAGAAAGGCCTCCGGCCTTAAAGACCTGGTGCCCGATGCGAGGCCCATGTACGAGCGCAGGCTCTGGGGCGAGTACAGGGTCGTATACACAAGCCCGGACAGCAATTCCCTGGTAAAGGAGCTGGTGATCGAAGCCGGAAAGCAGCTGAGCGACCAGCTGCACCGCAGAAGGGACGAGACCTGGGTGGTGACCGAAGGCGAGGGCGAGGCCGAGATCGGCGGAGTGACCTTCCGCCTTGAGCCCGGCGTCAGCGTAAGTATAAAGGCCGGGGTCCGCCACATGGCAAAGGCCTTCAGCGACCTTCACATCATCGAGGTCCAGCTGGGAGAGGAGCTCTCCGAAGAGGACATCGAGCGTTTTTAGACCGGAAGTACTGCTTTGGAACGCGTAAAGATACTCAATACCCAAGTCGATAACATTTCCATGGACGAGGCCGTGGAGGAGATAAGGCGCCTTGCCTCTCTAAAAGGCAGCGCCTATGTCGTCACGCCCAACCTTGACCATCTCATAAATCTCGAAAAGGACCCCGCCTTCGCCGAAGCCTACGAAAACGCGGCTCTGGTGCTGGCCGACGGAGTCTCTGTAATGCATCTCGCAAGGCGCGCGGGAACTCCCCTTAAGGAAAAGGTCTCGGGAAGCGACCTCTTCCCCAGGGTCTGCTCCATGGCGGCCAAGGAGGGCTATTCCCTCTTCATACTGGGCGCTGCCCCGGGAGTCGCAGAGACCGCGGCGCAAAATCTGGCCGCTAAAAACCCCGGTCTTAAGATAGCCGGGACCTATTCCCCTCCCAAGGGCTTTGAAAACGACGAAGCCGAGATCGAAAAGATCATAGGGATCGTAAATTCTGCCCGCCCCGACATCATGGCGGTCGCCATAGGAGATACCAAGGGCGAAAAATTCCTCTGCAGGTACCGCGAAAGGCTGGGCGTCCCCGTCTCCCTTTCAATAGGCGCCAGCGTCGATTTCGAGGCCGGGACCCGCAAAAGGGCGCCCCGCTGGGTCTCGAAGCTGGGCTTTGAGTGGCTCTACCGCTGCCTGCAGGAGCCCCGCCGCATAGGGGGAAGGGTGATAAGAGACCTTAAGGGCCTGGGCCCCCTCATGAGAAAGTACAGGTGAGGCATGAAGATTGCCGTCGACCTCACTTCTCTTCACTTTCATATGACCGGCATAGAGCGCTACGCCTCGCGCATGAGCGCTCGGCTGCTGCTCCGCCATCCCGAAGAAGAGTTCGAGCTCATATTTGCCGGCGAGGTCCATCCCCTTTTTAAGCCTTTTGAGGGAAGGCCGGGGGTGAGCTTCAGGGTGCTTTCCTGTAAAAACCGCCTGTGGTTCAGCCAGGTGAGGCTCCCTCTCGCCCTGAGCCGCGTAAAGGCCGACGTTTTCTTTTTCCCCGCCTTCTGCGCCCCCTGGTTTTTCGGAGGACGGGCCATGGCTGAGACCATGCACGACATGTCGGATTTTGAGTGCAGCGAGGGCAAAGGCCGGCTGAAGGTCCTGTATTCCAGGCTGGGATTTCGGCGGGCAAACAGGGCTGCTTCCGTCATTTTAACGGTCTCTGAGTTCAGCAAAAGAAGGATATCCGCCGTTCTCGGGACAGACCCCGAAAGAATAGCGGTGACATACAACGGGGTCGCTTCCGACTGGAAGGCGACTTTGGGCCCGGAAGAACTTAAGGAAAAGTACGGCCTTCCCGACCGCTGGCTCCTTTCGGTCTCCACCCTGGAGCCCAGAAAGAACATCGCCCTGCTGCTTTCGGCCTTTAAGGCGATCGAAAACGATCACCCGGACCTTAAGCTGGTCCTCTGCGGAAGGGCCGGCTGGAACCCCTCCGCGGTATTTCCCGAAGGCGCTCCCGACCCCGAAAGGGTGATATTAACAGGCTACGTCGACGACGGTGAGCTTCCCCTGCTCTACGGCGGGGCTTCCGCCTTCGTCTTCCCCTCAAAATATGAGGGCTTCGGGCTTCCTCCCCTGGAAGCCATGGCCATGGGCTGCCCGGTCGTATCCTCCGACGCAGCCTCAATGCCCGAGGTCCTGGGGGACGCCGCGATCTTCTTTAAGAGCGAAGATGAGGACGACCTGGTCCGGGCCCTGAAAAGGGTCCTGTCGCTCAGCGAAGAGGAAAGGGCTGAGCTTACCGAAAGGGGAAGGAAAAGGGCAGCCTCCTTCAGTTGGGAGGAGGAGTCGGAAAAGCTCTGGTCCGCCCTGAAAAAGGCCGCGGAATGCGGGCCGAAAGGAAAAAGGAGGCCGAAAAAGTGATACCGAGGACCCTCCACTACATCTGGCTTTCCAATGACGAAAAGCCCGATCTCATAAAAAAGTGCCTTGCCTCGTGGGCTCCTGCCGCCCCCGGATTTGAGATACGCGGCTGGAGCAGCGGGGATTTCGATATGGAGGCCCTGCCCCTTTTCGTAAAGCAGGCCGTCTCCGAAAGGATGTGGGCCTTCGCCGCCGACTACCTGAGGCTCAAGATACTTTACGAGCAGGGCGGCATATACATGGATTCCGACATCTTCCTCAAGGGATCGCCAAAGCCCTTCCTGGGCGACCCCTTCTTTTCCTTCGTGGAGTATCACGAAAAGGGTTTTAAGGAATATAAGCACCTGGTGGGGGAGGGAGGAGTCCCCCTGACCGAAGGCCACATACCCGGCTTCTGCCTGCAGTCGGCCTTCATGGGCTCTGAGCCCGGCCATCCCTTCCTTAAAAAGTGTCTGGAATACTACGAGAGCGCGGTCTTTTTAGGCCCGGACGGAAAGCCGAAGATCGACATGATAGCCCCCGACATCTACGCTCTCAAGGCAAGGGAGTTCGGCTTCCGCTATATCGACGAAGAGCAGAGGCTCTCCGAAGGCATGCATATATATCCTTCGTCCCTGGTAGCGGGCTGCTTTTCCGAGATAAGAAAGGGCAATGTGGCCATACATTGCTGCGCCGGCTCCTGGAGAAAGACCGGCGGGCTTAAAAAGCTGGCTCAAAACCTGGTCCGCGACCACTACTGGATCAAGTACAGGCTCAGGTAAGCCGGGCTGCGCGTCCCGTACAACGCGGGATCCATATATAACAATGACCAAGACCGAAAAAAAGATATTTTACATACTCTGGGCGATGATCCTGATCTTCAGCAGGGACTACATCAGGCTCACCGACAGGAGCCTGCTGACTGCGGGCGTCAACGGCGACATCCTGCGCTTTTTCCTGGCCTGCACCTGCCTGCTCTGCGTCTGGGACATATGGCATTTCGCTCTTTCCGGTGTTTTTAAGACGAAGGAGGACAGGGGCCGCAGGCTGTGGTGCGCCCTGGTCTCCTATTTCAGTCAGTACAGTTTTTTCAGCGTCTTCCTCTACGGCCTGATCTCCTTTTTCATGGCCATACTGGGCTGGGGGACCGCCGCTCTGAAGCTTATGCCGGCACTGTTCCTCGCGGGAAGGCTGCCCTCAAGGGATACGGCAAAGGCGACGTTTTACGTGCTTTCCGCCAAGCTGCTCACCCAGATCGGCCTGTCACTTGCCGGTCTTGCCGGCGATGAGGTGATCGACCTTCACTACTGGACCGGGCACAGCCTGGGCTTTTACAATCCCAATAATCTCGGAAGGGTCATGGTTTTCACCTTCCTTCTGGCCTGGTACGTCTGGGGAAAGAAGGGCTTCCGCTGGTCTGCCCTTTCCCTTGCCTGGGGCGCTGCGGTCTTCGCGGTCAGCGGCTGCCGCACCGCGGTGCTGATGCTCTCCCTCTGCGCGGTCATAAACTTCTTCGATTTTGAGAAGCTGCTGAATTACCCCTTCGTTCGGGCTTTTGTCCGCTTCTTCCCCCTGCTCTGCGCGGGAGACTCCGCCGCCCTCGGCTATATCCTCGCGCCCTTCGACAACGGCAGCATAGACAGCAATTTCATCTGCCGCTTCGTGGAGCTGCCCTACGGCGTGAGGGATTTCGGCCTGTCGCTCTTCGTCCGCGAGCTGCCCGACACCGACCGCCACTACATCTGGGACAATAATTACCTGAGGGCCCTTATGGTGGGCGGCGTCATCGTCTTTGTGCTCTTCCTCATGCTTTTGGTGCTGATACAGGACTCGGTCGTGCGCAGGGGAAACGGCAGATACGCTGCCTTAAGCCTTATGTTCCTCACCTACGCCTGCATGGAGGCGATACTGCTCAGGCCCGAGACCTACGCGCTGCTTCCTGCGATCTTCCTTTGCAGAAGCGAGGGAAGCCCCGAGAGGATAAAAAAGAAGGATTTCTACGTCTACGGGGGCTGGAACCCCTCCTGGATAGGGGGGATATTCCGCTACGAGCGCAACATTTTGAGGCATGCCGACCCTCTGCTCAAGGACAGCGGAATAACGCTCACCTTCCTTACTCCCAAAGGCTTCGACCACGGGGAGAGCTATGAGAATATAAGGATAATGCGCAGGGGACGGATATTCCGCGGGCCGAGGCTTTGGGAAAAGCTCTGGCACTGCCTCTGGAAATTTATCGTCTATCCCGTGACCGTCGCCTTTTACGGGGGCTGCGGGGTGGACCTCACCCTGGCCTTCCCCGTCAATTCGACCGGCGTTTACGCCATCCACGACCTCATAGTCGAAAAATACTACGGCAGGCCTGCGGGCCGCGTCTATGCGAAGAACGTCTTTTCGGCGGGTCTTGCCGCGAGCAGCAGATCCGCAAAGCTCATAACGGTCTCTGAGTTCTCAAGAAGGGAGATCTCGGAGTTCTACGGCAGGCCTATAGAGGACATCTCGGTGGTCGGCAACGGCTGGGAGCACATAAAAGATATAAAAGAAGACCTTTCGGTCTTCTCAAAGCTCGGTATCGCCGAGGGCGAGCCCTACTGCTTCGCCCTGGGGTCCAGAAATGTGCATAAGAATTCAGCGTGGATAATAAAGACCGCGGCGAAGAACCCGGATCTCCTCTTCGTGGTGAGCGGAGCCAACGCCGGAGGCTACAGCGAGCCTGAAGACGTCCCGCCCAACCTGCTCTTTTCGGGCCTGGTGGGAGACGGGGAGCTCAAAGCCCTGATGGCCCGCTGCCTGGTGTTCCTGCAGCCCAGCTTTGTCGAGGGCTTCGGCATACCGCCCCTTGAGGCCATGAGCCTGGGAAGGCCCGTCATAGTTTCCGACATACCGGTCTTTCACGAGATCTACGGGGACTGCGCCCGCTACATAGACCCGAACGGAGACGGCTGCCTCATAGAAGAGGTCCTGGCGCAGCCTGCCGAAAGCCCCGGGAGAGTCCTTTCTGCCTACACCTGGGACAACGCCGCCCGGGCCTTTATCGATACCCTTAAAGGAGAGCAGAGCTTCTGAAGCCCCTCCCTATTCCGCGATCGCCCCGCGGCTTAAGAAATCGGTCACGGCAAGCAGTCCCGCCGCCTTGTCCTCGAGGCTGTGGTTGAAGACGCTGCGCTCCAGCAGTATGCGGTGTCCGGCGTCCAGGCCCAGCCTCACCTCGTCCTGAAGCAGGGAGAGGAAGTAGGGGTCGTCGAAGATGCGGCCGTAGAATATGACCTTGCCCGGGTCGAGCAAGTAGATGACCGAACGCAGTGCGGAACCCAGGGCGCTCACGGCCTTGCGGACCACTTTGCCTGCGGCGGGGTCGCCGTCCCTTGCGGCGCGGAGCACGGTATCTATGGTGACGTTTTCGGGATCTCCGCCGGTCAGGCTCCAGAGCACGGGAGACTTTTCGGGGCTCAGCTGCTCTATAGCGTCCTCGCAGATGGCGGCGGGGGAGGCGACGGTCTCAAGGCAGCCTGTCTTTCCGCAGTAGCAGGGCTTTCCGCCTTTGAGCACCACGGGTATGTGGCCTATCTCGGCGCAGCGGCCCGAATCGCCCATCCATATCCGGCTGTCTATGGCGAACGAGGCGCCTACGCCGTACTCGCAGCGCATGAAGAACTGGGACTCGGCCTTTTCTTCCTTGCCCATGAAGATCTGGGCCGAGAAAAGGGCTCTCACGTTGTTGGAGAGGACGGCGGGTATGCCGGTCCTCTGCTCAAAGCGTCTGCAGATATCGAAATCGTTGGCGTCCAGGGCTCCGAAGCTGTCCCTTACCATGCGCCCGTCCCTTGACATGAGGCCGCGCACCGCTATCCCCAGGCCCACCGAAGAGGAAAGATCCAGGGAACACCGGGAGCAGCGCTTAAGCATCATCTCGGAGAGCATGTCCACGGTCTTTTCAGCGTCGGCCCTCAAGGGCAGGGGGACGGTCTCCGAGAAGATCACGGTCCCGTCCAGCCAGATCGCCGAAATTATCGCCTGGCGGACGTTTATAAGGACTCCCAGGGCCCAGGCCGCCTTTGGATTGGTCTCCAGCAGTATCTCCCTTCGGCCCGCCTTAAGGCCCGCGACCGAGGGGCCTTCTTTTATAAGGCCTTCTTCGATGAGCTCCCTCGTTATGATAGACATGGCCGCGGGGGTGAGCTTTAAGGCTTCTGCCAGGCGTTTTCTGGACATGCTGCCTTTGCGGTGCAGGGTGTAGAGGCAGGCGCTGCGGTTGCTGCGCCTCAGACCTGTCATGTTGTCGCCTTCGTAGGCCATGGTGATGCTCCTTTCGTGCCGGCGGGATCATCTCTTCCGCTTGGGGGAACGGGGTTTTAATTAAGAACTTTAAACAATTTAATTCTATTCTGCGCCGGCTTTATTGTCAACCGGATGCGCGAAAAG
>JAFRWQ010000244.1 GCA_017437925.1 Bacillota bacterium | reverse complement strand
GCCAGCACCGCCCTGTAGTCGGCCAGGTTCTCCTGAAGCACTCTCGGAGTGTCCAGATGGTACGGGCACTTGGAAGCGCAGCTGTTGCAGTGCAGGCACTGCTCTATCATGTTCATCTTCTCCTGCCAGGCTTCGGACACCCAGGCCTTGGTCGGCGCTCTTCTGAGCATCAGAGCCATGCGGGCGCAGCTGTTGATCTCTATGCCCACGGGACAGGGCATGCAGTAACCGCAGCCCCTGCAGAACTCGCCGGAAAGCTGGGATCTGTCTACTTCAATGGTCCTGAGCCTCTCTTCGGTAAGCTCGGCTCCGTTCTTTATGCAGTCAATGAACTGATCAAGCTCCCACTCCCTCTGTATGCCCCAGATGGGGACCACATTGTCCTGGGTCTGCATGTAGGCCGCCGCGGTATAGCCGTCGCGGATGAGGCCTCCGGCCAGGGCTTTCATGGCAATGAAGCCCATGCCTGCCTTTCTGCAGTTGTCGGCCAGGGTGTGCTCGGGCTCTCCCGCAAGATAACTGAAGGGGAACTGCAGGGTCTCGTAAAGACCGCTGTCTATGGCCTCCTGGGCCACGGCGAGCCTGTGGTTGGTGATGCCTATGTGTCTGATCTTGCCCTCTTCTTTCGCCTTGAGTATGGCGTCGTAGAGGCCGTCCTCCCCGCCGGGCTTGGGGCAGAAGGCGGGATTGTGGAACTGATAGACGTCTATGTAGTCGGTCTTAAGGGTCCTGAGGCTGGTGTGCAGGTCTTCCCAGAACTTATCGGCCGTCTTGGCCATGGTCTTGGTAGCGATGAAGAGCTCTTCCCTAACGTCTTCAAAGGACGCGCCCAGCTTTTCTTCGCTGTCGCTGTAGGCTCTGGCGGTATCGAAATAGTTGAAACCGTTGTCTTTGGCCTTTCTGAGAAGCTTTACGGCCTCTTCTTTTGATACGCGCTGAAGCGGAAGGCAGCCTATACCGTTCTTTTCGATAACTATGCCTGTACGGCCAAGTTCTATTTTAGTCATATATTCCCCTCCTTGTCTGTAAATGTTCACCCTTATATATTAAACCATGAAAGGCGCGGTTTTTCAATAAGACGGATGTCCGCACATCAAAAGTTCCTGCTCTCGACGGTGATCACCCTTATCTTTCCGCCGGCTGAAAGACCGAAGTCGTCGTACCAGCCGGTGACCCTGTATCCTTCAAAGTCAACGTCGTCGATATCCATCAGATAGAATTCGTCACGGTCTTTAAGATATACCTGGACCGAAGTATCCAGCTGGTATCTGACGTTTTGGCTGAAGGCGCTGCCGCCCGAGATCTCGGTCAGTTCAATTTTGGACAGCTGCCTTACTGAGCTTACGGAAGCCGCGTTCTCGTATTTGATCGCTATGCCGCCCACGTCGACCATGTAGCGTATGCCCGAGCTCGTATAGGCTCCCCTGACTCCGTTGATGAGGAAAACGTAGCTGCCGTATACTGTCGAACCGGAGGACGCGCCGCTGACCTCGGTAAGAAGAGCGTAGGTCCAGAGCTCTCCGGTCGCGTCGTTCAATATGAGATCGGTGATGACTCCGTCTTCAAGCAGGTAATAACGGATGTCTTTTTCTTTAAAAGTCTTACCCTGCAGGACCTCTTTGTCGATCTTGACGGCGTTCTGCCCGTCGCTGTCGATAATGCGTATGTCGTCGGATACCGGATATCCCGCAAAGCGGCTGCCCGCCTTGTTGAATAGGCCCTCTATGCCCTTATCTTTAAGGATCGTGACGCTTGCGCCGGATGATGAAATGCCCACGCTTACGAGGCTTCCAGCGGAAGCAGAAGACCTTTCCGTCTCAAAGCTTCTTACGACGCCGTCGGTGCAGAAAACGCTGAGGGTGGAGATAACGGAGGCACTGCCCTCTTCCGCAGATCTGACGTTGGACTGTACTATGCCCAGGTAGCTTCCTTCCACGGCGTTGCCTTCTATTATGCCGCAGACCTTGTCGTCCATGCCGAGGAGCAGGGTCACGGTGTCTCCGGTCTTAATGCTGCCGTAGCTTGACAGCTCAAAGCTCACGTCGGAGCTGTCGATCTGGTAGGCCGTTCCCGCCAGCACCAATGTCTGCGGAGATGCCGCGGGACTCACCTGGTCCAGCTTTCCGCTGGCTTTTTTGTCATATATCCAAAGGCTGGCAAGAGCCTCATTGATGTAATAGACGTCGTTTTCCTTAAGAGTCCTGCCGGCGGCGGACTTGCCGTTCAGATAGATCTTTTCGGGGGCAAAGCTGAGTTTTTCGGAAGATGAAGCGACGTAGGGTCCCTTGAGATTGGTCCCCACCGCCTGTATCATGTCGATCTTGCCGTTATTTACGCTGTAACCGAGAGTTTGGCCGTAGACCATGCCCGAAGCGTTCTCGCAGCTTAGCAGGGAGCAGAAAAGATAGGCGGCGTCCTGCCTGATGAGGGGGCTTCCGGCCCCTCCCCTCACGCTTTCGGTAAGGCCTATGGAGGCGGCCTTGTTGATCTGGGCATAAGGATAGCTGCCGCTGAGCTGGGCGGAGCTGTAACCGAGAAGCTTAAGGCAGGCGCTGCAGGCTTCTTCGAACTTTACGGGTTCGTTGGGCCTGAAGCTTCCGTCGGAGTAGCCGCTGAGCCAGCCCTGCGCGACGCAGAGCTTGATGTACTGGCCTGCCCAG
>JAFRWQ010000243.1 GCA_017437925.1 Bacillota bacterium | reverse complement strand
CTTCGGGATTCTCCTCGGGCTCCTTGCCCTGGCTCACGACCAGGTCGATCTTGCCGCCCTCCTTGAGCTCGGTCCCCTTGGGGGGATCCTGGCTCATTACGGTGTTCTCCTTGAAATCCTCGCTGTAGCTGTAGCTCACCTCGCCCACCGAGAAGCCGTAGCTTTCGATTATGAGCTTGGCTCCGGCATAGGTCTTGGTGAGAAGGTCGGGCACCATGCTTATGGCTTCGCCCTTGCTTACGCTGACCCTGATGCTCTGTCCGCTCTTTATCATGGTGCCCGGAGCGGGTTTCTGGCTCATGATCTGGCCCGCCTGGTATTCCCTGCTGACCAGCTCCATCTCGACCTCCAGCTTAAGGCCCTGCTCGGCCAAAAGCTTCGTAGCCTCGTCCACCATCTTGCCCCGAAGATCGGGAGTCTCGGTCTGCTCCTGCATGCCGGGTATAAGCTCCTTCACGTCGTCGATGGTGGGCTTTTTCTCCATGTTGTTGTATTTTTCGGTGATCATGCGGCTGACGGGCATGGCGAGAGCCACCGCGAGGGCCATCACGACCAGCCAGCGGAACCACTTTTTCAGGTAGAAGGGAGTCTTCTTTCTTCCTCCCCTGTCGTCTTCCTCTTCGTCCGCGTCGGTGTCTTCTTCGGGCTCCGGCTCGGGCTTCTCCTTGCGCTTTGAGGCCTTGCCCTTCTTTTCCTCGGGAGCCTGTATGTTCTTTGTCTCGGTCTCAGCCTTGCCCTGGGGCTTTTCGCCCTCCTTATCCTCGGCCTCCTTAACGGCCTGGGCGGCGGCCTCGTGCTCGGCCAGATCGGCCTTGCTGGCCCCGCTGCTCTCCGAATACCTGGAGAACTTGACGAAGTTGAGGGCAGTGATCATCTCGTCGGCGTTCCTGTACCTGCCGGTCTGCAGCTTGCTGGTCGCCTTCATTATGATGTCTTCCAGGTCTTTGGGGATGTCGGGCTTGATGCGGCTGGGGGGCACCATCTGCTCGTTCATGTGCTTTACGGCGACCTCCACGGCGGTCTCCCCGTCGAAGGGAACCTTGCCGGTGAGCATCTCGTAGAGCACTATTCCCAGAGAGTAAATGTCGGAGCGCTCGTCCACGTAGGCTCCCCTCGCCTGCTCAGGCGAGAAGTAGTGGACAGAGCCCATGACGGCGTCCTTCTGCTCTCCCACGTAGGTGTCCTTGGATACCGCCTTGGCTATGCCGAAGTCGGTGATCTTGGCGACGCCCTCCTTGGTGATCATGATGTTGTGGGGCTTGACGTCCCTGTGTATCAGCTGGCTCTTGTGCGCCAGGGAGAGGGCCGAGGCCACTTCTTTGGCGATGTCGGCGGCCCAGCGGGGATCCAGGGCTCCTTCCTCTTTGATGATGGTGGAGAGAGGCTTGCCGTCGATGAGTTCCATGACTATGTAGTAGATGTTGCCCTGCTTGCCCACGTCGTAGATGTTTACGATGTTGGGATGGACCAGGTTGGCCGCGATCTGGGACTCTCTTCTGAAGCTTTCGACGAAGATGCTGTCGCTGGTGTACTCGGGCCTTAAGATCTTTATGGCGACCATGCGGTTGAGCAGCCTGTCCCTGGCTTTAAACACCACGGCCATGCCGCCTTCGCCTATCCTTTCTATGATCTCATATCTGTTGGCGAGAATTCTGCTGCCCATCTTGTCCCCCTTTTACTGCACCCTGATGCATATGACGGAGATGTTGTCCCTGCCGCCGGCCGCGTTGGCTTCGTCCACCAGCTGCTTGGTCAGACGGTGCATGGTCTTGTAGCGGCTGCAGAGGGCCGCTATCCTGGCCCCCGTCAGTTCGCTGTACAGACCGTCGGAGCAGAGAAGTATGGTATCCTGCGGATATATCGTGAAGCTGAAAAAGTCGGGCGCGACGGCAGCGTCGCCTCCGAGAGCTCTTGTTATCATGTTCCTGTCGGGCCGGGTCAGGGCTTCCTCCCTGGTGATGAGCCCCCTGTCCACCAGCTCCTGGACCCTGCTGTGGTCCACGCTGATCTGGCTCAGCCTGCCGTCCCTTATGAGATAGGCCCTGCTGTCTCCCACGTTGACCACGTAGGCCTGGTCCTTTCTTATGAAGCAGGACACGCAGGTGGTCGCCATGCCGCAGCTTTCGCCGGGCCGGGAGGCGATCTCGTATATCTTTTCGTTGGCCTTGCTGTAGCAGTCCATGAAATAGGCCTTGAGGGCAGCCGTGGTGGCGTCTGCCGGTATGGGCCTTGACTGTATGTATTCGGCGATGCTCTCCACCGCCATGCGGCTGGCCAGGTCGCCGGCGTTGTGCCCGCCGACTCCGTCCGCCACTATGTAGAGCTGCTGCCGGGGCAGCACGAAGACAGCGTCCTCGTTGAGATTCCTGCAAAGCCCTCTGTCCGATCTGAATCCTACGCTGAGCAATCCTGCCTCCTTATAAGACAGATGTAAAAACCGTCCATGCCTCCGGCCGTCTGGAAGATCTGCTCTTCCCTTTCGATGACGAAGCGGGGGTCTTTCTTTATATGTTCCGTGACCTGCTCATTCTCGGCGGGGTTTGCCGTGCAGGTCGAGTATACCAATCTGCCGCCGGGCTTAAGGTACCTGAGCCCGTTGTCCAGTATCTTCCTCTGAAGATCGGGGAGCCTGTCAAGGTCTTCGGACCTTTCGGAGAGCTTGATCTCCGGCTTTTGCCTTACGACTCCCAGGCCGCTGCAGGGGACGTCGCAGAGGACCCGGTCGGCTCTGCCCTCGTATTCGGGCATGAAGACCGATGAGTCGGCGCATACCGCCTCGACGGAGCTTAAGCCCAGCCTTTCGGCGGAAGCCTTTATGAGCTCCGTCCTCTGTTCGTGGAGTTCAAAGGCTTTGACGGCGCCTTTGTCGTTCATCTGCTCCGCCGCGGCGCAGGACTTCCCTCCGGGAGCCGCGCATAGATCGAGCATCAGCTGGCCCTCGCGGGGATCCAGCAGGCTGACCGCGAGCTGCGAAGCCTCTCCCTGCACCGAGAAAAAGCCCTGCTTATAAAGCTCTCCCGAAAGAAGGCCGCTGCCCTTCGCTATGACCGAGCAGGGAGCGTTTTTGCCCTTTTCGGCTTCAAATCCCAAAGACCTGAGCTTTTCCGCCAGCTCTTCCGCGCTGATCTTCAGCCTGTTGGCCCGTAAGCACATGGGCGCGGGAGTGAGGCTCGCTCTTAGAAGCTCTTCAGCCTTTTCCCTGCCGTAGGCTTTAAGCCAGAGCTCAACTATCCAGGGAGAAGCCGAGTACCTGACGCTGAGATACTCTATGAGCTCTTCAGAGGTCGGATCCTCGCTCAAGGGCGGAAATACAAGGCTTTTGCCGCTTCTTATAAAGCTCCTTAAGACCGCGTTTACAAAGCCTTCCCTTCCTTTGGCAAAGCTTTTGGCGAGAGCTACGGTCTCGTTCACCGCGGCGTGGTCGCCGACTCCGTCCATGAAGCAGAGCTGGTAAAAGCCCATGCGAAGGAGGATCTTTTCTGCGGTCTTAAGACCCGGCTTCTTCAAAAAACCCGCGATGTTGAAGTCGAGCAGCATCCGGTTCCTTAGGACCCCGTAGACCAGTTCCCGCGCGAAAGCGCCCGAGCCTCCGCTGCCCCTGAGATTCTCCGCAAGGGCCAGGTTGGACCAGGTCTTTTCAGTCTCTGTTTCCTTAAGGGCCAGAAAGGCCGCTCTTCTCTCCCGTTCCACTATTTTATCCTAATATCGTACCGATTTCAATTCGATTGCCCAAAAGCCAGGCCGAAACGTCCATGGCCTTCTTACCAGGCATCTGTATGTTCGTAAGGGCCAGGGCTTCTCCGCTTCCGCAGGCGACGTATATTCCGCTCTTGTCCGCCTTAAGAACGGTCCCCGGAGCGGGGATCCCGTCTTTTGCCCAATGATCGGGGGCTCTGCCCGCTTCCCTTGCCATGTGCAGCTTCATCACCTGTCCGTTGTACAGGGTCGAGGCTGTGGGCTGGGGACTGAAGCCTCTTATGAGGCAGCAGATCTCTTTTGCGCTCTTTTTAAAGTCCACGACGCCTTCTTCCTTAAAGACCATGGGGGCGTAGGTGGCGAGGCTCTCGTCCTGGGGAGTCCTCTCCGCCTTGCCCTCCTCGAGGGCGGGAAGGGTCTTCATGAGAAGCTCAGCTCCCAGCTTCGCCAGCTCGTCAAAGAGCATGCCCGTGGTCTTTTCTCCCACGGGGGTCTCGGCTGTCGCTATGATGTCTCCGCTGTCCAGGGCCTCCGCCATGTACATGAGACTGACGCCGGTGATCTCGTCGCCGTTTATGACGGCTCTGTGTATGGGAGCGGCTCCCCTGTATTTCGGAAGCAGCGAGGCGTGGATGTTGACGCAGCCCAGCCTTGGGATCTCAAGCACTTCTTTGGGGAGTAGCTTGCCGTAGGCCGCGACGATTATGAGGTCGGGGTCAAGCGCCTTTAATCCTTCTATGAAGTTCCTGTTGTTTTTGATCTTTTCGGGAGTCAGGACCGGAATGCCCAGCTCTTCAGCCTTGAGCTTTACGGGGCAGCTCTGAAGCTTCTTTCCTCTGTCCCTGGGCGCGTCGGGCTTGGTGACGCAGGCGAGGACTCTGCAGCCTCCCCCCGCCATGGCCTCAAGGGCCGGGACGGCGAAATCCGGCGTCCCCATGTATACGACCCTGAGCATTACTCTTCCGCCTCTCCGTCTTCCTCTTCGGGCTCGTCGGTGAGCTCGTGGAGGTCGTCGGCCTTGCTGGTATAAAGTACTCCGTCCAGATGGTCAAGCTCGTGGCAGAAGGCTCTCGCGAGGAGTCCTTCCCCGGTGTATTCGACCGGCTCTCCGTTCCTGTCAAGGGCTTTAACGGTGACCTTCATGGGCCTTTTCACATTTCCCGCGTAGCCGGGGACCGAAAGGCAGCCCTCGGAACCGTACTGCTCCCCCTCTTCGCTCACTATCTCCGGGTTCACCAGCTCAAAGAGCTGATCTCCCACCTCGACGACCACTATGCGCCTTAAGATGCCGACCTGGGGAGCCGCAAGGCCCACTCCGTCGGCGCTTCTCATGGTCTCCACAAGATCGTCTATTATCTCCCTGTAATGATCGTCGACCTTCGCAACCGGTCTGCAGACCTTGGCCAGGGCCGGGTCTCCCTCGGTCCTTATGTTCCTTATCGCCATTTTTCCTCCCTACATGAATGAGTACGGGTTTATATCCACGCTGATGTACCGGGCCATGCCCTTTTCAGCGGCGTATATCCTTTTGAGCCGGTTCACGGCCTCGCTTACCGCCCTTCTCTTTTCCGGGGCGGCCTTTATAAGTATCTGCCGGCGGAAACGCCCCTCCTGCTTCTGAAGCCCGGGGGACGCGGGTCCCAGCACAGCGGCCTCGTCTCCCAGCTTCCTTCTGAGCCAGGCCGCGCATCTTTCGGCGGAGGCTTGGGCCTTTGAGTCGTCCTCGTCCGAGATCATTATCTGAAAGACGTTGCTGAAGGGCGGATACATGACCGCTTTTCTCAAAGCGATCTCGTGGCTGTAGAAGCTTCGGTAATCGTGCCTCGCAGCGGTGACGACGGCCTTGTTTTCGGGGGCATAGGTCTGGATCAGCACCTTTCCTCTCTCGCTGCCTCTTCCCGCCCTGCCGGCCGCCTGGGTCAGAAGCTGAAAGCTCCTCTCCGCGCTGCGGTAGTCGGGAATGTTGAGGCTCACGTCGGCGCTTATGACCCCGACCAGCCCCACGTTGGCGAAATCAAGGCCTTTGGCGACCAGCTGGGTCCCTATGAGCACGTCGATCTTTCCGCTTCCGAAGCGCTTAAGGAGGCTCTCCAGGCTTCCCTTTTTGCTCACGCTGTCGAGATCGACCCTCTCGATGACCGCCTCGGGGAAGAGCTCCTTCGCCTTCTCCTGGACCTGCTGGGTGCCCACGCCGTAAAGGCCTATGAGCTTGCTTCCGCACTGGGGGCATTTATCGGGCAGGGGGACCCTTCTTCCGCAGTAGTGGCAGACGCAGGCGCGCTTGTCCTTGTGATAGGTCATCGATATGCCGCACTCGGGGCAGCTGATCACGTGGCCGCACTCCCTGCACGAAACAAAGCTGCTGTAGCCCCTCCTGTTGAGGAAGAGTATGACCTGCTTCTTTTCGGAAAGGCAACGCTCCATCTCAGAGGCCAGCTTTCTTGAAAAGGGCGAGCGGTTCCCCGCCCTTACCTCGGCGCTCATGTCGACTATCTCGACCCCGGGAAGGGGGGTCTCGTTATATCTCTTGTCGAGCTCAAGCAGGGTGAAGACCCCTTGAGATGCCCTGTAAAAGTCGGCGACCGATGGCGTCGCGCTGCCCAGGACCACCGCGGCCTTATGGGCCTGAGCCCTCCTTACGGCTACCTCGAGGGCGTCGTACTTGGGGCTCTGGTCGCTCTTGTACGAGGTCTCGTGCTCTTCGTCGAGGACTATCAGACCTATATCGCTCAAGGGCGCGAAAACCGCGGATCTTGCCCCTATTACCAGCTTGGCTTCGCCCCTCTTTATCCTGGCGTACTCGGCGTCCCTCTGGGCCCTGGTGAGCCTGCTGTGGATGACCGCGACCGACTCTTTTCCGAAACGGTTCATGAAGCGGCTGACCGTCTGGGGGGTGAGGGATATCTCGGGGACCATCACTATGCCCTGCCTGCCCTGAGAAAAGACCTTCTCCATCGCCTGAAGGTAGATCTCGGTCTTTCCCGAACCCGTCACTCCGAAGAGAAGAAAGCTTTCGCAGCTTTTGTTTTCAACGGATCTCGCGATCTTTTCGAGGGCCGCCGCCTGCTCTTCGCTTAAGCTCTTCGCCCCGTCGGGCACCACTTCTATGGAAGCGAAGGGGTCCTTCGCCCTGCCGTTCCTGCTCTCCCCGCTGGGAAGAAAGCACCTGACCGCCTCTATGTAGCGGCAGAGGCAGCGCCTGTGCATCCACAGGGCGGTGTCCATCATCTCTTCGCTTATCCAGAGCTCTTCTTCGGCGGTCTCGGCGGCCTTGATCCTCCCGGGGGCAATGCCTTCTGGAGGCTCGTCCCTCACTTCGGCGACCCAGCCCTCGGTCTTTCTGTTGCTCTTTCCGAAGCTTATGAGTACCTTGGCCCCTCTTCTCACCGCGCCGTTTTCGCAGGCGTAGGTGTAGAGCTCGTCGGTGGCGTTGGTATTGTTGTCTACGACTGCGTCAATGTATCTCATAACGATCGCGCCTTGAAAACACGCATCCGCAGTAGTCCTGCCTGTAGAGGCCGTACTCCCTCGACAGTTCTATGGAGCGGTGGTATCCGTCTTTTTTCTTATAGTTACCTGCTTCGTAGGGGACGCTCCATTCCTTCGCAAGCTCTTCTCCCACCGCCCTTATCTGCTCGTAATTCTTGTATGAACTGACCGAAAGGGTCGAATCGAAGCTGTCGAAGCCCAGCTCTTTGGCAAGCCTTGCGGTCTCGCCCAGGCGGAGCTTAAAGCACTCCGTGCAGCGAAGGCCCCTCTCGGGCTCGTTCTCAAGGCCTTTTGCGGCTTCGAAGAATTCGCCGGGCTCGTAGCGGCCTTCTATCAGCTCAACATGTACTCCGGTCTTCTCCCCGAAATCTCTTAAGAACCGCTTCTGCTCTTCGAGCCTTTTGCGGTACTCATCTTCATCGGTAATGTTGGGATTGAAGTAGAGCACCGTGATATCGTGATCCGGGGCCAGCCTTTCGATAACAGCCGAAGAACAGGGTCCGCAGCAGCTGTGCAGCAGTATTCTCTTTTTCGCGTTTTCTTCGCTCAAGCTCGATCTCCGCCGTTCCGGACGGGCTCCTTAGTTATTTCTGCCGGTCCTGTATCCGGCTGTCTTTGTACATAAAAATACATAATATTATATCATAAAAAATACGCTCTGCACAAACAGCAGAGCGCAAATGAATATATACGTTGTCAGAAGGAGCCTGCCGTCGGCAGCGGCGACGGAAAACCGGAGCATATGGCCCGTTTATTGCCTCGCGTCCTTCCGGCCGTGTCTTTCCGCCTCGAGCTTTTCATAGCGCTCCTCGTCGCCGGGGGCGACGCGCACCACGATGAATTCGCAGTCATAGACCGTTTCCCTGGTAGATGCGAAGCTGCCCTTTATGCGGAAGATGCAGCTTCCCTGCCATTTGGGCATAACGTATTCGTCAGGGACCCAGGTCTTGGGATCGAATTCGCCGTCAAATACCGGTTCTCTGGTCAGGGTAATGCCTTCCAGAGGCTCGCTGTCGAACCTGAACCGCACATCCGAGGGCGGAAGACCGACTATCACAGTCTCGGTCACCCGTTCTTCTTCGTTGAACTTCATCCACTCGGGCTCCCAGGGTTCTCCCCTCTGCGTCATCGAGAGCACATGAGGGAGCACCAGATTTCCCTGCCCTGTCCAGTTCCCCTGATACATATACATTTCAGGCTGTCGGGGATAAGGCTCGTCCTCCGTTAAGAACGACCTGAAAAGCTCCCAGTCAGGCTCTTCTTTGAGATAGAATCTCCGGGTAAGTCCTCTGGATCTGTCCTCTCCGTATTCTGACCAATTAGTGATGCTCGCTGTATGGTCGGTGACGTATATCCTTATAGAAGTATCTCCCGACCCGGTGCCGAGATAGACCCGCAGCTCGTTCACATCGTCGAGATAACTGTAGTTTTTGCCGACGAGGCTCCTGAGCTCCAGGCCCATAAGAGCGTCGAGCAGGCCGTCTTCGTCCCAACTGCTCACACCGTTATAGGCCTTTCCTGGGTAAAAATTCACGTTATTTACCGTAATATTATTACGGTCTATGCCCAGTTCTTCCCCCAGCGTTCCCGCCTTGAAGGACAGAGCTGCGCTGCCGCTGAAGAAGAGCATGAAGGCGACCAGCACGGCCAGGATCACAGTTCCCTGCGCTCTTTTCTTAGGTTCCATTATGCGGTCAAGTCTGTATTTGAGGCCTTTTGCCGAAGAGGAAAGGCAGGTAGTAAAGCCTCTGTCAGAGCCGGCAGTCCTTAGGATCAGATCGGCGTAGCGCTTTCTCGCTCCTTCTCCGCAGACCCAGATCAGCCTCTCGTCGCAGGAGAGCTCCAGATCGTCCGCGCAGCGCTTCATGCCGCTCCAGACGAAGGGGTCGAACCAGCAGAGGGCGCGGCAGAAGGCCTGGAAGAACTTGATGCGGCTGTCCAGGTGCTTTATATGCAGCAGCTCGTGGGTAAATATGAGCCTCAGATCCTCTTCGCTGTACCTGATGTCCGGTATGAGCACTCTGATGCTGCGCCTGTACAGACCCACGGATACCGGCGTCGCGAGATGAGGCGATACCATGAGCCTGTAACCGCGCTTCTTGAATCTGAGCCTGGTCTGGGTGTCGTCCCACAGGGCCAGCATCCTTTTGTCCTCGCAGTCGAAGGCGTCTCTTAAAAGCTCCTTTCTGAAGCTCAGGTGAGAGACTATGCTCAGCGTCATGACGGTGATGAAGCCGGCTGCCCAAACCGAAGCGATGGGGCCGAAGGAGATATCCCCCATATCGATGACCCATAAAGGCTTGTCGTTTCTCATGTAAGCATAGAGTCCTATGTAGAGGAAATTGGGGATGAGCCAAAGCAGCGCCGCCGCTCTCGATTCAAAGTGCCTTCTTATAAGGGGGAGAAACACGTAAAGCAAAATATGATAGACGCATATCTCGATCGCGACGCCCGCTATGTCGCTGGCAGCCAGAAATATCCCCGAAGGACCCGCAAACCACAGATCTATGATGACTAGCGTAAGCATTATGACGGGAAGGAGCAGCGGACCGACGACAGGCTCAAAACAGTGCACATTCATTTCGGTCTCGTCTTCCCTGCGCCTCCTGAAAGTGAAGGCTATCGTGAACGCGAAGACCAGCGTGATGAAGATTCGCAGCAGCATAAGATCGCTCATTGCTTCTTCTCCTCAAGCAGCCTTCTCAGCTCCTCAAGATCTTCATCGCTGATGCCGCTGCCGGCGAGGGCGGCGGCAAAGGCCGTCATGCTGCCCCGGCACAGCCTTTCCACGAAGCGTCTGCTCTGGCTGGCCAGATACTCGCTCTCGCTTACAAGAGCCCTGTAGACCCCCGAGCGTCCTTCTTTTCTCACCTCGACGAAAGCCTTGTTTTCAAGCCTTCCAAGCAGCGTGAGCAGAGTCGTGATCGCCATGCTGTGCTTTTCCCCTATAACAGCCTCAAGTTCCCTGCTCCTGCCCTCTCCTCCCAAAGACCAGAGGGCCTGCATGACCTCAAGTTCGGCATCGGGCAGTCTTTTAATGTCGCTCATATTTCGTTACCCCTTTATTCTACATATGTAGTACAGGTTTATTCTACATATGTAGAAATATCTTGTCAAGAGAGTTCGTTCCATTTTACACCTTCATTTCCGGCGCTTTTGGCAAAAACCCTTTTCCCGCGCTTCGTATTTTGTTACAATTACAAAAAAAGACCGGCCTTGGGCCGGAGAAAGCGCGCAAATATGTTTTCATTCGTAAGGATAATGCTCATGGCCGCCGTGATACCGGCCCTGGTGCTCCTCAAATACGTATACGATCACGACCACCTGGAGAAGGAATCCCCGGCCCTTCTCATGAGGCTGGTGATACTGGGGGTCATCTCCACCTTCATCGCCATGCTGGGAGAGATGGTCGGAGGCTACATACTCGGCAGCCTCTTCAGCGAAGACAGCCTGATATACCGCATACTCATGTTCTTCGTGGTGGTGGGCGCCAGCGAGGAAGGCGGGAAATACCTGGTGCTTAAGCGCCGCACATGGAACGAGCCCGAATTCAACTGCCAGTTCGACGGCATAATCTATGCGGTCTTCGTCTCTTTGGGTTTCGCCCTTTGGGAAAACGTACAGTACGTCTTCAGCTTTGGCCTGGGCGTCGCCCTGATACGCGCCATCACCGCAATACCCGGTCACGCCTGCTTCGGTGTCTTCATGGGCTTCTTCTACGGCCTGGCCAGAAAGTTCGAGAACTACGGCGACAAAGGCGATTCCTTCCTCTACAGGAAGCTGGCGGTGCTGGTTCCCATGTTCATCCACGGCTTCTACGACTTCGTCGCGACCACGGGGACCACCATGGGAGCCCTGCTCTTCTACGCCTTCATCGCCGTCCTCTTCTTCATCAGCTTCAGGATAGTCAAGATCCAGTCGGCAAGAGACCAGTATATACGCTGAGCTACTCGGGATCGGTCTCGGTCAGGAACTTCTCCACCATGGCATGGGTCTCGTCCAGGAATCGGTCCCACTCGGCAGGATCGATGAAGGGATTGACCGAGGGGTCCTCCAGCATCCTTGCGATCTTTTCGTTGTTGTGGTTCTGGGGAGGATGGTTCCCCAGGACTATATCAACCGGTCTTCCCTTGAACCTCTCAAGGGACTTTAAGAACTCCTGTCTTGTGGACCTGGGAATGCCGCACTGATCGCAGAGCTCTTTATAGCAGGTAACAGTCGTTGCGCCCCCGAAAAGGGCGCATTTATATTTCTTCCCGCCCTCTTCCACGTCGAAGAATATGGTGATGACGCCTTCGCTGTGTCCGGGGGTAAGACGGAACTCCAGCTCGGTATTGCCCAGCTTCAGGGTGTCCCCGTCGTCTATGATGATATCGATGTCAAAGTCCTTGTAGCTGCAGTAGCCGTGTTCGGACCCGTCCTCCATGGTGGCCTTGGGATGGGTCTTAAAGACCTCGACTCCGGGCCTGGACATCAAAGTCCTGCAGCCGAACATGCTGACGAAATCGGCGGTGGCGCCGTAGTGGTCCCAATGCTCGTGGGTG
>JAFRWQ010000242.1 GCA_017437925.1 Bacillota bacterium | reverse complement strand
AGGAGGTCGAGGTCGACGCCATATGCGACGGGCGCGACGTTTTCGTGCCCGGCATCATGGAGCTGGTCGAAAGGACGGGCATCCACTCCGGCGACTCCATCAGCGTGTATCCAACCTTCAGCGTGTCCGACAAGGTCAAGGGGACCATACTCCAGTACGCCAAGAAGCTCGGTTTAGGCATAGGTATCAAGGGACTTTACAATATACAGTTTATCGTAGACAAGAACGACGACGTGTATATCATCGAGGTCAACCCCAGATCCTCCAGGACAGTTCCCTTCCTCTCCAAGGCCACAGGCTACAGCCTGGCCGACATCGCGACCGAAGTCATACTGGGCAAGACTCTGAAGGAGCAGGGCATATTCACCCTCTATCCCAACGAGAAGAACAGGTACTACGTCAAGGTGCCCGTGTTCAGCTTCAACAAGATCAAGGGCCTGGACGCCTACCTTTCCCCCGAGATGAAGTCCACCGGCGAAGCCATAGGCTACGACAACAAGCTCAACAGAGCTTTATACAAGGCTCTGCAGGCAGCCGGCACCCACCTTCAGAACTACGGCACCGTCTTCGCCACCATCGCAGACAGCGACAAGGCCGAAGCACTGCCCCTGATCAGGCGCTTCTACAACCTGGGCTTCAATATCCAGGCTACCCCCGGCACCGCCGCCTTCCTTAAGGAGAACGGCATCAGGACCCACGTGCTCCACAAGATCCACGAGAACGACGAGATACCCGAGGCCATCAGACAGGGCCACCTGGCCTACGTCATCAACACCAGGGACGTGGGCTCCGACCCCGCCGACGGCGCCTACATCAGGCAGCTCTCCACCGAGAACAACGTGACCATATTCACCTCCCTCGACACCGTCAGCGTGCTGCTGGACGTCCTCGAGGAGACCACCCTGACCATCTCCACCATCGACGCTTAAGAGGAGAGAGCGATGAAAGACGTCATAATGACAGTAAAAGAGAACCGGCCCATAGCCCCCCAGGTCTTCAAAATGAAGCTTTCCGGGGACTGCGGCGAGATCACCGCTCCGGGCCAGTTCGTAAACATAAAGCTTGACGGCCTGTACCTCAGAAGGCCCATCTCGGTCTGCGACCTTGAAGGGAATGTCCTCACCATCATCTACAAGGTTGTGGGGCGGGGCACAGAGCAGATGAGCGGCATGAAGGAAGAGGAGAGCCTGCAGGTCTTGACGGGCCTCGGCAACGGCTACGAGCTTTCATGCGCCGGCGAAAAGCCCCTGCTCATAGGAGGGGGCGTGGGAGTTCCTCCCATGTACCTGCTGGCTAAGAAGCTCATAGAGCAGGGCAAAGCTCCTTCCGTAGTGCTGGGCTTCAACACTAAAAGCGAGATCTTCTATGAAGAGGAATTCAAAGCCCTGGGCTGCCCCGTCACCGTGACCACCGTCGACGGAAGCTATGGGATCAAGGGCTTCGTCACCGACGGCCTTCCCGAAGGATATACTTACTTTTACTGCTGCGGTCCCGAACCCATGCTGAAGGCAGTGTACAAAAAGACAGAAACCTCAGGACAGTTCAGCTTCGAAGAGCGCATGGGCTGCGGTTTCGGAGCCTGCATGGGCTGCAGCTGCAAGACAGTGACAGGCTACAAGCGCATCTGCAAGGACGGTCCCGTCCTGAGAAAGGAGGAGATCCTGTGGGAAGATTAAGCGTAAACCTCTGCGGCACAGAGCTGGATAATCCGGTGATACCCGCTTCCGGCACCTTCGGCTACGGCTACGAATTCGCCGAAATATACGACATCAACTGCCTGGGCACCTTCTCATTCAAGGGAACGACAAAGGATCCCCGCTTCGGCAACCCGACCCCCCGAATCGCCGACTGCACCGCCGGCCTGATCAACGCCATAGGCCTTCAGAATCCCGGCGTCGACAAGGTCATCGCCGAAGAACTCCCCAAAATGGCCAAGGTCTTTCACAAGCCCGTCATGGCCAACGTCAGCGGCTTTTCGGTCGAAGACTACGCCTATACCTGCGAAAAGCTCGATAAAATCGAGCAGGTGGGCTGGCTCGAGGTCAACATCAGCTGTCCCAACGTCCACGGAGGCGGCATGACCTTCGGCACCGACCCCAAAGCCGCGGCCTCGGTCGT
>JAFRWQ010000241.1 GCA_017437925.1 Bacillota bacterium | reverse complement strand
GCTCTTCTTTGGGAGGCTCTTCTTTGGGAGGCTCTTCGGTCTTGGCCTCTTCCGCCGGTTTTTCAGTATTTTCTGCCGGAGTTTCGGCGGGCCGTTTGGTCTTTTCTTCGGAGGCCCCGGCGACCTGTCCGGCCTTTTCTTCGGTAACTGCGGCTTTCGTCCCCTTCTGCCCGCAGCCCGCGAAACCTGAGATCATAGCAAGGCACAAAAGCAGAGCCGCGGTCTTTAAATATTGTCTTTTCATTTCCGGAATAATAAACGGCGGGCGCTTTTCGGCGCCCGCCTCGGTCTTCTTCAGTACAGAGCCATGTCGCTCATTCTCTCGGGAGTTCCCTCGTAGATCTTCACGATCTCTTCGGGGGCGAACTTCTTGTTGATGACCACCGATACGACGAACTCGCCGAACCAGTTGTCGTCCATCACGTAATAGCCGCCCATGCCCATCTCCTTGCCGTAGCTGTTCTGGACCTTCCAGCGGTCGGGTCTCCCCTCGCTGTTAAGATTCACGCCGCAGAAGGCCATGATATGGGTCCCTTTGATGTTCTTGTAGGCAATGTTGTCCTTCTTGGACATGGACGCCACCTCGCAGCCCATCATCTCGTCCAGCAGGTACAGGTCTTTCGACATGTAGCCGTTGGCCTTATTGGAGAGCTTCGCGACGTCGCAGCCCATGACCACCTGTTCGCCGCCCTTGAGCTGCTCGATGACCAGCTTCTTTATGGTCTCGACGTCGAGATTGAGCATCACGTCGTGGCCCGGGGTCAGCTCGTCCCTGGTGACGTAGGTCTTGTTGTAGGGGTACTTGTCGGAGGGATGGCTGATGACGAACATGTAGTCGTCGTTGTTTATGCCTATGACCTCGTCGAAGAACTTCTTCGGGGTGAGGCCCTCCATCAGGACCCACGAGCCGTCGGTCTTTTCAAAGCCGAAGTCGAAGGTCTTGGGGGGCTGCCCGACGAGCCTGCAGAGCATGCCGTAGATGTCGGCCAGCTCCTTTTCCTTGATCTCGTAGAGCCTGTCTTCGTCCGCGCCTTCGGCTCTCGCATTCCTCATGTTGCGCACGGCGAGCCTGAGCTTCGCGGCCAGAAGCCTGGTCACGTAGCGGGTGTCGCCGGAGACCTGGGCGTCGGGCATCGCGAACTTGGGCACTATGCCGTACTTGTCGAGTATGAAGGCGCAGGTGGTCCACTGGCCGTTGTCCATGATGGGATTGCGCAGGGACCCTATGACCTTGGGGGAATCCAGGGGCTCGTCTATCATCTTGAGGGACCTGTTGAGGAAGCGGTTGCTCTTTTCAAGCTGGTCGTAGAAGTAGATGTAGTCCTCTGAGAGCTCAAAGCCCCTGTCCTTCATTTCGAGCTTTTCGATGGCGTGCTGGCGCACGTTGTTTAGGGAGGCGAAGGCCCAGCATCTGAGGCTTGTCACCTGGTCGGTCACGTTGCCGTCCCAGACGTCAACGGAGAAGCTGAAGGGCAGCTTTTTGATGGCCTCGAAATTCATCAGGGCCAGCTGTACGCCGTTCTGGATGATGGCGTTGGACACAACGTGGCCCAGGGTATCTTCTTCCCACCTCTTCTCGCAGGACGCGAGGAAGGCGGCGTCGATGTCTTTCTTCATTCAGCGTACCTCCTATTCGGCGGGCTGTATCATGTGGCAGGCTACGAAGTGGCCCGGCTCGATCTCCTTGAGGGCGGGGGGCTCCAGCTTGCACTGCTCGGTGGCGTGGGGACACCTGGTGCAGAACTTGCAGCCTGCGGGAGCGTTGATGGGGCTGGGGATCTCGCCCTGCAGGTGGACCCTGTTCTTGAGCCAGCTGTGGTAGGGATCCGGCTCGGGTATGGCGGAGAACAGTGCCTGGGTGTAGGGGTGCATGGGCTTGCCGTATATGCTCTTGTTGTCGCCCAGCTCCACCAGGGAGCCCAGGTACATTACCGCTATCCTGTCGGATATGTGCCTTACCATGGAAAGGTCGTGGCTGATGAACATGTAGGTGAGGCCCAGTTCCTGCTGGAGCCTGGTGAGCAGGTTGACCACCTGGGCCTGTATGGACACGTCCAGGGCCGCTATGGGCTCGTCGCAGACTATGAAGCCCGGTTCGATGGCGAGGGCTCTGGCTATGCCTATCCTCTGGCGCTGTCCGCCGGAGAGCTCGTGGGCGAAGCGGGAGGCGTAGTCGGTGGTGAGGCCTACGTAGCCCAGCACCTGGTTGACTCTGTCTTCCTTCTCGGCCCTGCTCATGTTCTTGTAGTGGACGTTGAGGCCTTCGGAAACTATGGTGCCTATGGACATTCTGGGGTCGAGGCAGGCCGCCGGATCCTGGAATATCATCTGGCAGTTCTTTGAGAAAGCCAGTTTCTCTTCGGCGTTGAATTCCGCGGTGTTCTTACCCTTGTAGAGTATCTCTCCCGAGGTGGGTTCGTATACTCCCAGAAGGGTCCTTCCGACGGTGGTCTTGCCGCAGCCGGACTCGCCCACGACGCCGAAGGTCTCGCCCTCGTAGATCTTAAAGCTCACGTCCTCGACGGCCTTTACCACCTTGCCGCCTTTTGCGGGGAAGTATTTCCTGAGATTTTTGACTTCAAAGAGTACTTTCTTTTCTTCCATTAGTCTTCACCTCCCGCGGCAGGGGCGTTCACCTTGGGAGCCATGCTGTGCTCGAGCCAGCAGGCTACGCTGTGGGTCTCGGTCAGCTGCACTTCCTGAGGCTTGATCTCCTTGCAGACCGGCATGCAGTAGACGCAGCGGTCGGCGAAGGGGCAGCCCTTGATGTCCATCATCAGGTCGGGGGGAGTTCCCTGTATCGAGTAGAGGGAGCCCTTCCTCTTGGACTGCTTGCTGGGCACCGAGTTGAGCAGGGCCCAGGTGTAGGGGTGATGGGGCTCGTCGAAGAGCTCGTATTTGGTGCCTCTTTCGAGTATCACACCGGCGTACATGACCTGGATGCGGTCCGCGAAGTCGAAGACTATGCCCAGGTCGTGGGTCAACAGTATGAAGGCCTTGTTGGTCTTTTCCTTAAGCTCGTTGAGGAGCTCAAGGACCTGGGCCTGGATGGTGACGTCCAGGGCCGTAGTCGGCTCGTCGCAGATTATAATGTCGGCGTCGCAGGCTATGGCGATGGCTATCATGACTCTCTGGCGCATTCCGCCGGAGAGCTGGTGGGGATACTGGTTGAGGCGCTCCTCGGGGCTGGGTATGCCTACTAGGGCAAGAAGCTCAGCCGCTCTTGCGAGGGCGTCCTTCTTGCTGATGCTCCTGTTGTGGAAGCGTATGCCTTCGGCGATCTGGTAGCCCACGGTGAGGGTGGGGTTGAGCGAGGTCATGGGGTCCTGGAATATCATTCCTATGCCCTCTCCCCTGAGCTTTGAGAGCTCTCTGGAGTTCATCTTGACCACGTCGTCGCCTTTAAAGAGTATGGACGAACCTTCCTCGATGAAGGCCGCCGAATTGCCGTAGAGCTTCATCAGAGCCTTTACGGTCACGGTCTTTCCGCAGCCGGATTCTCCCACTATGGCCAGGGTCTCGCCGGCGTCCAGGTAGAAGTCGACTCCCCTTACCGCTCTGATCTTTCCCGCGTAGCTGCTGAAGGATATGGCCAGGTCTTTAACTTCAAGCAAATGTTCTGACATCGTATACCTCCTTTACTTTCTCTGGCGCGGGTCGAGCGCGTCTCTTAAACCGTCGCCCATGAGGGTGAAGGCCAGCATGGTCAGGGCTATGCATATGGCCGGGAAGAACATCAGGTGGGGCTTGAAGGTGAATACGGTCTGAGCCGCGGAGCACAGGGCTCCCCAGCTGGTCTCGGGGGACTGTATTCCAAGGCCCAGGAAGCTTAAGAAGGCTTCCGAGAAGATGAGGCTCGGCACCCTGAAGGTGATGTTTACTATGATGAGGCCTATGGTGTTGGGGATGAGGTGTGAGGTGACTATCTTAAGAGGCTTGACGCCCAAAAGCTTGGCTGCCAGCACGTAATCCGACTGCCTT
>JAFRWQ010000240.1 GCA_017437925.1 Bacillota bacterium | reverse complement strand
GCTTTGATCCCGGCGTATTCCCGGGAGCTCAGGCCGAGAACGGTCTGAGTCAGCATGCGGTTCACCGAGCTGTAGGTATATCTTCTGGTCTTGACAGCCTTAATGAGTTCGTCCCTTGAAGACGCGGAGGACGCGGCCTTTATGAAGCGGTTCTCAAGGCCTTCTTTCATTTCGACTGCCCCGGAGGCGTATTCCGCCCCCCGGGAAATGAGAGCATATCCGGCCAGCGCGAAGAACGATCTTTCCCGCTCAGATCCGAAAAGCTCGGAACTTTTGAGTATCTCAAAACTTTCGTGTGGGACAAAAGGCCTTATGATCTCAAGCTTTTCATCCTTTGCGCCGGGTTCTTTTAATACATCGCGTATGTATGATGCCGAAGCGATACCTTCTTCATCATCCTTTGAACCGTGGGCAGCGCCGATTCTTTTTACCGCAAGGAAAGACCAGCCTGCGGAAGGCCCGCCTTTCATGCTTTCGATAATATACTCCAGGGCAAGGATATCGTTGGGCCCGGTCGGAAGCTTTATGCCGAGATCTTCAAATGCTTTAGATCTGGCAGCCGGATAGCTGAAGCCTTTCGCAAGGCCCTCCTTTATCCCGGCGTCGGCGTCCGGACCTTTTTCAATGACCTGTTTCGCAGTCTCAAGAAGCGCGCCGGCTTCCCCCGACTCGCTGCCGAAGGCCAGGACCTCGACGCAGCCCAGGCCCGAAAGGACGCTGACCCCTCCGTATGCGAACTCGGGAGCCGAGTTTACGGCAAAGTAAGCCGGAAGCTCCAGCACAAGGTCGGCTCCGCAGCGGACGGCGGCCTCCGCCCTTTTGAACTTGTCCAGCAGGGCCGGGTCCCCCCTCTGGGTGAAATCGCCGCTCATTACGCAAACGACAGCATCCGAAGAGAACTCTCTTCGAACGCTGTCGATAAGATGCACGTGTCCCTTGTGCAGGGGGTCGAATTCGCAGATTATGCCCGCGGCCTTCATTAATGCTTACTTGTTGTGCTCGTTGTTCTCGATCTGGGACCTGTATATCTGGTCCTTGACCTCGTTTCTGCTGGCGGAGATGTTGGCGTTGATCTTCTCGAAGGTCTGCTGCAGGTTGTCGAACATGTCGGTGAAGTAGCCGGCGTAGAGCTGGTCGACCTTCTCCTGCAGGTTGTAGAGCATATTGTCGGTGTAGTCCAGAATGCTCATCTTCATGACCGCGGAGTTCTCGCTGGCCTGCTTGAGTATCTCCTCCGCCCTGCCCTTGGCCTTGAGGGTGATCTCGTCGTTCTCGATGAGGGCGTTGGCCTTGCCTTCGGCTTCCTTGATGATGGACTCGTACTCGGCCTTGGCCTCGTCCAGTATGCGGGTCCTCTCGTTTCTTATGTACTGGGCCTGCTGTATCTCGTCGGGCAGCTCAAGCCTGATGTCCTTGATGATCTCCTGGATCTCGTTGGGGTCCACCATGACCTTTCTCACTACGGGCACCGAGGGGGCCACATGGATGACTTCTTCAAGTTCGTCTAAAAGTTCCAATACGCTCATTTTTCTTCTCCCTTTTTATAGTATTTTTTCATCAGCGGAAGCACCTTTTCAGGGACCCAGTCCGAGACGTCGGCGCCCAGCATGAAGTTTTCACGGACGATGGATGATGTTATGTAGGAATACTGGGGCGAGGTCATGAGGTAGAGGGTCTGGACCCTTCCTTTGTAGAACTCGTCATAGATCTGGGACAGCTGGATCTCGTAGCCGAAGTCGGAGCTGCCCCTGAGGCCTCTGATGACTGCGTCGTAGCCGTTGGCAAGGACAAAGCTGGCGAGATGGCCTTCAAAGCTTATGATCCTGACATTTTTGATGTCTGAGGTGCAGGCCGCAAGCATCTTCATCCTCTGCTCGGGAGTGAACATGGAGGCCTTGGAGTAATTCTTTATGACTCCCACATCCAGCTGTTCGCATAAAGGCGCCGACCTCTTTATCATGTCGAGATGGCCGACGGTGACCGGATCAAAGCTGCCCGCTATCAGGACTTTTTTCATTTTCACTGACCTTTCCGCGATAGATGGTGACCCCTATGGCCCCGTATCTTCTCGACTTGATGACCTCAAAGCCGCACACCTCTTCGGGAAGCTTTTCCTTGAAGGCATGCTCGCAGACTATGACTCCGCCCTCTCTCAGGTTGCCCTTCTCCGCTATGGTCTCAAGGGCCGGGACTATACAGCCGTCGGCATAGGGAGGATCGAGCAGGTAGATGTCGACCTTCTGGTTTATGCGCTTTATATTGGCTCTGAAGTCTCCGCTCAGAAGGACCGCCCTGTCCAGGACGCCGCAGAGCCTTAGATTCTCCCTGGCGAGGGCCAGGCTCTCCCTGCTGTCGTCCGAGAAGAAAACGGTCTTAGCCCCTCTGCTGATGGCTTCTATGCCAAGATTTCCCGTGCCCGTAAAGAGATCCACGGCCACAAAATCGCTCTCCATGTAGGGAAGGAGCATGCTGAACATGGCCTCCTTCACCTTGTCGTTGGTGGGCCTTATGTAGTCGCCTTTGGGCGAGATGAGCCTTCTTCCCTTGAGCTCTCCTGCGTTTACTCTCATGTATTCCCCGCCGGGACATGCCCGGCAATAAGCACATTACTTTTCAAGATATAATAACATCTTTGAAGAAGAAAAGAAACAAAAACGTAGCGGTGAAACGTTTGAAGCTTTTCCTCCCTTAAGATACGAGGATCACTCAGTTCCGTTCAGCGGCCGGATCACTGCTGTCAATACGGCCATGATCGCGGCGAATGCGGAAAACGTGATGAACGCGGGAATGTAGCTGCCCGTGGCATTGCGGATGGCGGCCACTATCAGCGGAGTGACGGTGGAGCCGAAGCTCGCCACGGAATTGTATATGCCGTAAGTCTGCGGGAACACGGCGTCCCCGAAGCATGTGGATACCAGCAGGGGGAAGAAAGGAGTGTTGAAGCCTGTCACGATCGACGCTGTCATGTAACCGGCGGAGGAATTCGTCAGAATGAGTATAAGGTAGCCCGCAGCCATGAGCGCGAGATCCAAGACGTTGCACGCGCCTTTGGGCAAGCGCAGCTTGTCGATGGAGCCGCAGAGTATGCGTCCGACCAGGCTGGATACGCTGAACATGGACAGTATGGCGGCAGCCATAGCCGAAGAGATGCCGGACTGTATCGAATAGAGCACTATGTAGCTGGAGAAGCACATGAATACCATGCGGGTCGAGAGCTGCATGGCCGCTATGAAATAGAACTTATATGAGCGGAAGACTTCCTTCATTGAAGTAAAGCCTGTCTTTGCGGGCTTTGACGATCCGGAGCCTGCCGGCTTTGTCTCCGTCACGAGAGGATGCTTTGCCAGCCATTCACGGCCGTCCTTAACCTCTCCTATATCCTCAGGCCGGTCTTTTATCACGAATATTGCGATCAGGACCGTGACCAATGCCATCCCTATGAATACTATCCAGCAAAGGTCGATGCTCTTCTCTGAAAGAAACTCGCTGATAACAGGCATAAGGGTGCCTCCTGCCGCTCCTGAAGTAAGCATGACGGACATGGGCAGGGCTTTATTTCTCTGAAACCAGGAATTTATCAGCGAAGGGCATGCTATGATCGTAAAACCGTATCCGACACCTATGCCGAGAAACATCATGGCGTAGGCTTTGCCGGACATATCTATCAGCAGTATGCACAGGAAGCAGATGATGCTGATAGAGTTGCCGAGAATGATGCAGATGCGGC
>JAFRWQ010000239.1 GCA_017437925.1 Bacillota bacterium | reverse complement strand
GATGGAGACCTGTCTTTCGGTGCATTCGAGGCCGTCGCCAACGCAGCCCATGTCTACGCTGATGACCTCAAGGACCCCTTCGGGACAGGTGGACGAAGCGCCGTGGCCCACTTCCTCATACACGGTGACATGGCCCCAGAGGTGATGCTTGAGCTCTGCGCCTGTGTCCTTTATATACTTGCCGTAGGCCATGAGCAGGCCGACAGAGAGCTTGTCGTCAAGGAATCTGCTCTTGATGTAGCCGCTTTCGGTAACTCTTGAGCGGGGATCGGCGCATACGTAGTCGCCCACCCTGATGCCCAGGGCCTTGACGTCCTCAACGGAATGAACGTCCTCGTCGAGATAGACCTCCACGGTGTCAAAGCTGCGCTTGGTGTCGCTATATTCCAGATTGACGTGGATGGAGGGGTTGTGGAGCTGGATGGTGCCCTCGTAGACCTTGCCGCTCCTGGTGTGTACCCTGACGTTCTCGGCCTCGGCGTTGTTGGCGTTGAAGCCTCCGATGTTGGTGAGCCTTAAGGTGCCCGAAGGCCTGATCTCGGCGACCATGGCGCCGAGGGTGTCACCGTGGGCGTCCATCATGATCCCGTATTCCCTGTCGCTGCCGCCGAAGTCGATGAGGACCCCGCCCTTGTTGGTGAGCTCGGCCTTGAATCCCAGCTCGTTAAACTGCTTTTTGACCCACTGCATGGCCTCAAGGGTGTATCCGCTGGGGCTGTCGATGGCGATGAGCTCAAAGGCCTTCTTTACGGCGTATTCCGCGTATTCTCTGTTCATTACGGCTCCTTTCATTTGCCTTTTACGGCGGTTAATAAATAAATATTTATGTAAAGAAACATTGTTTTTCATAAGTTTGACGGCCGGGATCTCCTACTCCAGCGAGATGCGGCCTATGGTCCCTGCCCTGAACTCGTCTATGACGGTCCTGGCGGTGCGGTCGTAGTCTATGCGCTTTCCGGAGAGTATGAAGCCCCTCTTCGCCGCTATGGCCTCCATGGTGAGCAGCGGAGTCTCTTCAATTTTATCGAGCTTGTAGCGGGCCTTGAGGAGCTCGGGAGCGATCTCCGAGAGCAGACCTATGAGCTCCATGCCCAGGGTCGGAAGGTCCAGTATCTCGTCCCTGATGGAACCGCAGAAGGCGAGCTTTTGGGCAGCGCTCTGGTCCTCGAATTTGGGCCAGAGTATTCCGGGAGTGTCCAGAAGCATGATATCGTCCCCCAGGCTCAGCCACTGCTTTCCCCTGGTGACTCCGGGTTTGTTGCCGGTCTTTGCGCCTTTGCTTCCGGTGAGGCGGTTTATGAGAGAAGATTTGCCCACGTTGGGTATGCCGACTATCATGAGCCTTAAGGCCCTCTTCCTCTGCCTTCCCTCGTTGTTTTCGTCCCTTATGCGGGCGAGGAGCGAGCGCAGGGACGAGGCCCCTTCCCCGCTCTCGGCGTTCATGACCAGGACCCTGCTGCCGTCTTTTCTCAGCTTTTCGGCCCATTGGGCGGTCCTTTCGGGGTCCGCCAGGTCGGATTTGTTGAGGACTATGATCCTGATCTTGTTCTTCACCAGATCGCCTATGATGGGATTCCTGCTGGACGCCGGTATGCGCGCGTCAAGAAGCTCGACGGCGGCGTCGACGAGCTTGAGGTTTTCCTGTATGAGCTCCCGGGTCTTCTTCATGTGCCCCGGGAACCAGTTTATATTGCTGTTGTCACTCATTTTTACATATAATGCCGAAACCCGGTCATTCCCATTGATTTTACCCCATTTCGGGGCAAAACAAAAGAGCCTCCGTCAAACAAAGGCTCTTGAGTTCATCTTTTACTTTTCGTTGGACTTGATCCTGGCAGCCTTGCCTGTCCTCTGTCTCATGTAGTTCAGCTTGGCTCTTCTTACGCTGCCCTTGCGGACGACTTCGATCTTCTCAACGAGGGGTGAGTGGAGGGGGAAGGTCTTCTCTACGCCGACGCCGGAGGCTATCCTTCTTACGGTGAAGCTCTCGCTGATGCCGCCGTTCTGTCTCTTGAGAACAAAGCCCTCAAAGACCTGAATTCTTTCTCTGTTGCCTTCCCTGATCTTTACGTAGACCTTGACGGTGTCGCCTACGGAAAACTCGGGAATGTCCTTCTTCTCGTACTCTTCAGTAATTGATTTGATGAGATCCATTTCGATCCTTCCTTTCGATCTCATAGACGTTCTTAGAATAGTTAGCGTCCAAAACCCTTTGTTTTGTGGCTCTTCCAGCGGACCGCCCGTAACACGCAACGAGGATAATATCACAGCTTAAGCCCCATTGCAAGCACATTTTTCAATTATTTTACGGCTCTCGGGTGGGTCCTGTCGTAGACGTCCATTATGCGGTTTTTGGTCACCGAAAGGTAGAGCTTGGCGGCGTTGATGTCCTCGAGGCCCATGAGCTCCTGCAGGGATCTGAGGTCGGCTCCGTTCTGCAGCATGTGGGCCGCGAAGGAGTTGCGCAGTATCTGGGGGCTCAGGTCGCTGTCTATGCCGGCCTTCTCGCCGTAGTATTTGAGTATCTTCCATATGCCCTGGCGGGTTATGCGCTGGCCCTGGTAGTTGAGGAAGAGTGCGCTCTGGTTGCGGTCGCTTCCGGCCAGGACCTGCCTGCCCCTGTCTATGTAGGCGGTAAGGGCCTCGACGGCGGGCTTTCCTATGGGTATCATGCGGCTCTTGGAGCCGGCCGAGCAGATGATGAAGCCTATCTTAAGGTCGACGTCTCTGAGGTTCGCGGCGGCGATCTCGGAGGCCCTCATGCCGGTGGCGTACATGAGCTCAAGAAGGGCCTTGTCCCTTAAGGTGCGGGGCTCGTCCCCCTCTATCTCGAGTATCGAATTGACCTGCTCCACGCTGAGGTAATCCAGGGCCTTCTTCTCCATCTTGGGGGACTTTACGCCCACGCTGGGGTCCTGGGAGGCGTAGCCCTTATTCATAAGGAAGGAGAAGTAGCACCTTACAGAAGACATTTTACGGTTAACCGTAGAGGGACTTCTGCCCTCGTCCTTGAGCTTGGTCAAAAAGGCCGCGACGTCGGTGTTTTTGGCGGTCTCGCAGGTCCTGAGCCTCCCCTCGCAGAAGGCGGAAAATTCCCTCACGTCGCCGACGTAGGCGTTCTCGGTGCTTGAGGAAGCGTTTTTTGTATCTCTTAAGAACTCTCTGAACTCTTCTTCGTATTTCATGGTCTATACCTTCATATCTCTTGCTATGAGCAGCACGGCGGCCACGGTCTTGGCGTCGAATATCTCCCCTCTTTCGATCATGGCGACCAGCTCGGGGATCTCCATCTCATAGAGCTCCATGTATTCGTCGTCGTCGAAATCGGTGTCTCCCCTGACGGTGCAATCACACCTCCAGAGCTCTATCCTCTCGTTGCAGTAGCCGACCGAGCCGCAGACCGCGCCCAGGGGCTCCCAGTTCTCGCCCTCCCAGCCGGTCTCTTCTTTAAGCTCTCTTTTGGCGACCGAGAGCCAGACGCCCTTTCTGCCGTTGGAGCCGGTGAATTCGCAGGGCTTCTCATCGGGATCGACGGTGCCTGCGGGTATCTCCCACAGGACCTTATCCAGAGCTTTGCGGTACTGGCGGACCATCAGCAGCTTTCCGTCTTCGGTAAGGGCCGCTATGGCTGCCGCTCCTCTGTGCTCTATGACGTAGCGGGTCTTTTCGGCGCCTCTGTGGGTGAGCACCGTATGCTTCACCAGGGTGAAGATCGGGTTTTTGAGGACCGTTTCTTTTTTGATGGTTTTTTCTTCGGGAACCATGGCTGTACAGAATACTCCTTATGTAAACTCAATAAAATTCTAAACTGCGGCGGGACGTTTGTCCACACAAAAACCTCGTTTCGAAGGGCAAAAATTTTCCTCTTTTCTCTTGAAATGGACGGCTCCGCCTGTTATTATTCTTGTGAGGCTATCTCCCCTGTTAGCCTCTAAATCTCTAATCCCAATACCCCCTTTGAACAAAGCAAACCGCTCCCCTGCAGTTTGTTTTGTTTTTTGGATAAAGGGCTCCTTGCTACCCCGCCCTCTTTGCGTTAAAATCGTGCCATGAAGACCGATCCCTACTTAAAAGACAAGAAATACTGCGTATTCGACATAGAGACCACGGGGCTATACCCTGTCCGCGACAGCGTGATCAGCGCAAGCTTTTGCGACCCCAAGACCCTTGAGACCGCGCAGTTCTTCACCGACTCGCCCCTGCTCGAAAAGAACACCCTGTCGGCAGTGATCGAAAAGCTCGGAGAATATGACGCCGTGATCACCTACAACGGCAGGAGCTTCGATATACCCTTCGTGCGGACCAGGGCAAAAGCCTGCGGGCTTGCCGAAAGCCTTCCCCTCTTCTGGAGCATAGACCTTTATCTCCTGCTCAGGAGATACTGGCCGGCGGCGGAGTCTCTTCCGTCCCTGCGCCAGAAGGCCGTGGAGCAGGCTCTGGGCCTTGAAAGCTTCAGGACCGATCCCATAGACGGCGGAGAGTGCGTGAGCCTCTACACCCGCTTTGTGAGCCTCGGGGACGAAGCAGCGAAAGACGCGATACTTCTGCACAACGCCGACGACGTGCGCCAGCTGGCCAGGATATGCGAAAGCATCAACTTCCTGCCCTGGCACCGCATAGCCTATGAAGACGGCTTCATGGTCAAGACCCCGCGGGGGAAGGCCGTCCTGGGGCCGGCAAAGCTTGAAAAGTCAAAGCTCAGCATAAGGGCCAAAGGCGAGCCGGGAGCCCTTCCCGCCAGCATATTCACAGACAGATACATGCTGGAATACGAAAGCGGCAGCGGAAGGATAGACCTGTCGATATATCCCGAAGAAAAAAGCGGCCTCCTCTTCGTGGACCTGACCCGCTTAAAGCTCGACCCCGCCCGCTTCGAAGACCTTCAGGGCTTCAGCCAAGGCTTCCTGATCCTCGCAAGGGACGGGGCACCCTGCCACGCCGAATGCAGCAGGCTCAGCGCCGCGATTATTTCGACACTTTTCTAAATTTCGCTTTACAAACCCGGCGCCGGAGTGTATATTATTTGAGTGCCCGATACGCGCCAGTAGCTCAACGGATAGAGTGCCTGACTACGAATCAGTAGGCTGTGGGTTCGAGTCCCGCCTGGCGCACCAAGCAAAAGCCCCGAGATCTCAGCGATCCCGGGGCTTTGTGTTTCTTTCCGCAGGTCTTATGGCGGTCATTTTGCCGCCCTGTGCTTCACCGCGCGTTCTGAGAAGCCGCGGCGCCTATTCGATCATAGAGTACGTATCTCTATCCCCTCTTTTTCGAACTCAGCCCTGATGCGCCTCAGGAAATCCAGAGCCTTGGGTCCGTCCCCGTGGACGCAGAGGGTCTCGCCCTTGATATCAAGATCCTTGCCGGAGCATGAGGTTACCTTGCCCTCCTTGACCATGCGTATGCAGCGGCGTATGGACTCCTCCTCGTCGGTGATCATGGAGCCGGGAAGCTTCCTCGGGCGGAGGGAGAGATCGTCTTCGTAGGCCCTGTCGGCGAAGATCTCGCAGGCTGTGCGCAGGCCAAGCTTTTCAGCCTCCTCGCCCAGCACCGCTCCGGCGCAGTAGTAGATGATGATCCCGGGATCTATGTCGCGCACCGCTTCGCATATCGCCCTGGAGAGCTGCCTGTCGTCCTGGCACATGTTGCCCATGGCCCCGTGGGGAGCGAGATGGTGGATCTTTATCCCGTAGGTGGTCGTAAAGGCGGAAAGCGCCCCGATCTGGTATTTCACGTAGTTCTTCGCCTCGTCAAAGGACAGGTTCATCCTGCGGCGGCCGAAACCCATCAGGTCGGGAAAGCTGGGATGAGCCCCTATGGCGATCCCCCGCTCTGCCGCGGTGCGGACGACTTTATCCATTATCATGGGGTCTCCCGCGTGCCAGCCGCAGGCCACCTGCACTGCGGTGACGTATTTCAGGATCTCCTCGTCGTTTCCCATGGTGTAGGCGCCGAAGCCCTCTCCCATATCGCTGTTAAGGTCTATGCGGTACATGTTCTATTCCTTTCGCGCTTTAAAGCTTTCCTCTATTTCGATGCGCGCTCTGCGCTCCTTAAGATACAGTTCCTGGGCGAGGTCGATGCCCACCTCTATGAACCTCACCCTCATGCCCGGCCTTGCCTGGGCAAGCTTCGGCAGGTCGACCGATATCACAGTGCCGATCTTGGGGTAGCCGCCCACGGTCTGGCGGTCCGCCATCATGATGATGGGCTGGCCGTTGGGCGGGATCTGGATGGACCCGAAGGCTATGCCGTCGCTTATGATATTGCCGTCGCCCTTGTGCTTTATAGGTCTTTCAAGCTTCAGCCTGCAGCCCTGGCGGTCGCTCTCGTCCGATATGACCGCGCCGTACCAGAAGAACCTTCTGAACTCCTCCCTTGAGAAGCAGTCGTCCTGGGGACCCGCGACCACCCGCAGGGTGATCTCATCGGATGGGTAGGACTCCTGCGGGAGCGCCCTCCTCTCCTGACCGGACAGCTCTGAGACCGCCGCGGAAAACTCGATGCGGTCGCCCTTTTGCAGCTTTCTTCCCTCTATGCCTCCGAGACGCTTTCCGGCGAGGGTCGACGCAGAACCCATCACAAGGGGTATCTTCATACCGCCCGCAACGGACAGGTACGTCCTGCACCCCGAAGACGCGAAGCCCAGGGCCAGCCCATCGCCCGCCTTTACGCTGACAGCCCTGTACATAGGAAGCTCTGCTCCGTTAAGCAGGGGCTTCATATCGGCCCCGGTAAGTGCTATGACCGCGTCGGAATCAAAAGCATATCTGCCGCCCGAAAGGGTCATTTCAAGCTCTTCCGCGCCCTCCGGGCTGCCCGTCAGTATATTTGCGAGGGCAAAAGCCCTCTCGTCCATGGGGCCCGAAGTAGTGACCCCGAACTGCTGGTATCCGAACCTGCCGCCGTCCTGGACGGTCGTAAGGAGGCCCGGGTCTAAAACCGTTATACCCATCTCGTCCTCCTTTACTTTATGAAGGCCGGCTTCCACGCTCCGGCTTCGACCTGTCTTCTTATCTCGCGGTACTCTTCGGGACTTACCGGCCTGTGCCTTATAAGGTCGCCGGGATGCACCAGGAAGGGGTCTTGGCGCATATAATCGCAGACCTCGCAGGGCGTCCGCCCTATGACGTTCCATCCGCAGGGCTGGTCGAAGGGCAGAAGGTCCGAAAGGTTCTGCTGTACGACCACCGACCTCGCCGGAACCGATATCCTTGCGGTCTCCCTGCGCTTGAAACCGTAGGGCTCTTCAAACCTCGCCGAATAGGGCTGGCCCGGCGCGAAGCCCAGCATGTATACGTAATGATCGTGCTGCGAATGCTTTCTTATGATCTCTTCGGGGGTCGTGCCCTCGAGCTTTGCGCAGTGCTCAAGATCGGGGCCGAATTCGCCGCCGTAGCATACCGGGACCTCGATGATCCTCCGGCTTTCGGCGGGGATCTCG